>JANXRT010000344.1 GCA_025356735.1 Acetobacteraceae bacterium
CCGAGCGCTCGGCGAGCCGGGTCAAAGGAGTGCGGGCGATCGCGCAGGAGGTCGAGGTTCGCTATTCCGGCCAGGACAAGCCAGACGACGAGACCATCGCCGAAAAAGCCCTGCACACGTTATCTTGGAACACGATGCTCCCGACAGGACGGGTCATGGTCAAGGTGGACCATGGTTGGGTTACCCTGAGCGGCGAAGTCGACTGGCAGTATCAGCGCGCTCTGGCCGAGCAGGCTGTGCATCGCCTGCACGGCGTGACGGGCATCACGAACCAGATCCAGCTGGCGAAGCAAGTGCAGCCAGCGGACGTTAAGCAGAAGGTGGAGGCCGCGCTGAAGCGCGACGCAATGATCGAGGCGGCCGGCATCCAGGTGGCGGCGGAAAACCACACAATCGTGCTGAGCGGCCATGTGCGCTCCTGGCACGAGCGCAACTTAGCGGAGCGTGCAGCTTGGTCAGCAGCTGGCGTGACAAATGTCGTGGACCGGATCGCGATATACTAACTGAGATGATGCGGCTTTGCACTGCATTCGGCCGCCGTCAGGCTCGTGTCCTGTCGGCGGCCGTTCACGAGGGTGGATCTGATGCGTACATTGAAGCGAAGACGTGGCGCGTGCTGCTTGTTTACGCTGCGCGGTAGGTGATGAAACTAGTTTGTGTCGCGACTTGGCCGCTAACCATGATCCTGGCTGCCGGCAGTGAAATTAAACATGAAGCTTGGTGTTCAAAGCTAGCTTGATAGTTTAATAAACGTTTAGTGCCATTTGTAGGGACGGTAGCATACTCAAGCAGAAAGTCACTGGCCGCCATTCGGGCTGGCGGCGGCAAGCCGGGTTTCATGCACACCGACATCTAGCATGGAATGAAGGTACATGCGCGGTTGCAGGCGCACAACGCCGAGGTATGGCGTCTGCCCGGCCGGATTGAAAAAGCGTTCGACACGTGTAAGCACAGCTCTTGGCTGCGTCGAAAGCGTTGACTCGGTTTGATCAAGGCCGGACTGAAGGTTCGGCTTACAGCGGTTGTTTATAATTTTTACTCTCAACTGAAACCCGAATACCGACTTCAGGAGCTAAACCAGACACTCGCACACAGATCTCATAAAGAATCCATAAGTGGATCAATAAGGCTTTCGGTACCAACGTTCGAACTAGGCAAATATGTATCGTCAGCGCGACGCTTGGTGTGAAAAGCAGAGCATCTGGCCCTACTACTAGCTGCAACTGCGACGGTATGCCCAGGTTAATGCAAGAGATTGACTTTATAGGCTATTCCAAAAGTCTGCACGTAAGTGCCGGATTAAATAATATGTCGCACCCAACCAGTGGCCTGACGTTGCTGGCTGTGATATGCAAACGCCGAAGTATGGCTCCCACAAAAAAGTTCGAAAACGGACAGACAATTCATTCCGAGGCATTTCTCAATTGGACTCTTAGGAAGAAGTCGGCCATGCGAACAAGTGCGCCGACCGACCCTTTCCCTGCTTGCCACAAGAGACCTCGAGACTTAGACCTTCAGCGGGTTACGTGGCTCAACTGCGCCAGACTGTTTGATCGGTCCAAGCACATAGCATTTCTGAGTATCTTTTTGGTCAGCACTGCTTGTGCACCTGCCCTTTTCGTCCCACCGGTTGCCCAGGATGTCGTACCCAGCGCACATCTGCCAGACGCTCTATCATACGTGACGGAGCTGACACCGACAGAGGTTGAAGCTGAACTTCAATACCTTAATCGGGCCTTCGCCCAAGAGGTTTTGGATAATCGGGGGATGACCCCTGATCATGATAGTGACCTCATAGTCCGGGCTCAGATGGCGGTCGCGGCGAGTGGCCAGGCGACTGACACGCCACAACTCATCGTCGTGGTCGATCGGAACACCGTTGTGCAGGAAGCTGTCATTGTGCTCGCACGCCCGGTCGGGCCGTGGATCGTTATCGGCGGCACGCGAGTTTCCACCGGGCAGGCTGGGCGTCGAGGCTACTACATCACCCCCACCGGAGCCTTTCTTCATACCACGGACATTCTCGACTACCGAGCGGAGGGCACATTCAACGCGAACGGCGTCCGCGGCTTGGGCCGCAAAGGCATGCGTGTTTGGGACTTCGGCTGGCAAACCGCGACCAAAGGCTGGCGATCGGATGGCGAGGAAGGATTGATTCGACTCCTGCTGCACGCGACCGATCCAGACCGCCTGGAGTCGCGGATCGGCAGTCCAGCCTCTCAGGGCTGCGTCCGGATCCCGGCCGCGATGAACCTGTTCCTGGATCGGCATGGCGTGCTGGATGCTGATTACGAGCACGCGGCGCTGCAGGACGCCCGCTTTCGTGCCCTGCTGCGGCTTGACCGGGTGCCAACCCGCCTTGCAGGCCGTATCCTTCTGATCGTCGACTCTTCCGCTTCTCACTGATCGCACAGAATGAGTGTTGGTATGCGATCCTGTCCACTGCCTTCGATCTGGTAGGCCGTTGTAAAAGGAGGCAATGATGAACAGCCCTTTTCTTAGACGTCCGAACTCGATGACAAGCCTTATCAGGCTGCATCAACAATCTTTAGCAGGCAGCGCACTCGGGCCGGAACTCAAGGAGTTCGTAGTGCAACGAATTGGGATTGCCCAACGCGGCAGAAGTTGGCGGCACCTACTCAGTGCGCGATACGCGCGAGGTGGGAGCAAGGCGCCCGGAAATCAACGAAATGCTGAGCGTTTCCATGATAGTGGCGGATGGTCCAGCCATCATTTGTGCTTGCGAACAGTCGGCCGACTTTTGCCGGTTCAAGGCTTTGGCTCGGATTGTGTGACGCCAATCCATATTCGAACCTTTTCTGGAGAAGGATCTACAAGTCTTTCGCGTGGCAGCCGTGGTCGGCTTCGCCCTCTTGCAGTATTGCTAGTTGCGGACCTGCTGTCCGCAACGGGTGCTATGGCGCAGGCGTCCGGCGACGCAGCGGCAGGCAATTATTTGGCACAAAGGTGGTGTAGCACGTGCCATGTCGTCAATCCTGCGCAGCAGAGTGGCAGTGCCGCAGGAGCTCCGACATTTGAGGCTATTGCGCACATGAAATCGACGACGCGTCTATCATTGCACGCCTTCCTGCAGACGAACCACGGCCAAATGCCGGACTTTCGGCTTTCCCGAAGCGAGATTAATGATGTCGCGGAGTACATTGTTAACCTAAAGAAGCGAACGGAGTAGATCACTATGGGTAGCTACTTGCCTAGTGAGAAACGTTACCATGAATGTACACCGAGACGTACAGCACCATCCGCCCGCGGCTTTGCTAATTGCGAGTGTCGCAAACCACTTCCTACTCTGGCTTAAACATCGCGTCTGATAAGCAGACGGCGAGCAGTCTTAAACAGGGAGCGTCCCATGAAATCGATTCTTGCCTTGGTCACATTGGCATTGGTCACTCTGGTGCTCGAAGAAAAAGGCCGGCAGGTCGCCGGCGAAGCAACGGTTGCTTATAGCGAGGCAGTTGACCAGGCACGTAGTGCAACGCAATCTCTCGGCCAGAGCGTAAAGCAGCAACCACTCGCGGCCATTCTGATTGCCTCCGGCTTTGGTTACGCACTAGCTTGGCTCGTGCCGCGCCGGTGAGGCCCGCCGACAATTGTCTCGGCGCTGAACCACCACCTTTGGAGTCCAACGCTGGCATAGGCTGGAGTGCGATAGGCCAGCCGGTGCATGGCTTTATACTTCTACTAAGCGATGTGAAAGCAATGGTTGGCATTGGTTTTGCCCGATACGGTAGGTATTCGAGGTCAAACAGCGGGTGCCCTTCCACGCCAGGGAAGCTCAAGCCGGCACCAGCCAACCCATGCACCAACGTTCTGCTTACGACCCGTGCGATCCTTTCTTCGGCGATCATGCACCTGTTGAGCTGCGGCGCGCAGCTCCGGGTTGTTGGGCAACTAGCGGCGGCTCTTCCACGCCGCAGATTTGCCGGAGTAGCCTGTCCAACGACGAGATGGCAATGACTGCACCTTTTCTATTACATGCAGATGGCAGCGGTAAAGCAACACGCTTCGATCACCGTGTTGGCTGAGAATACTCTTGCGTACAGTTAGTCTTCGTCTTCTGCAGCTACAATGCTGTTGCCCCATTTGATTGTAGCGCTTTATTGCAATAAAGGAAGAAACCGCCTTTTCCAAGGTCGCAACGACATCATGACGTATCAACCTGGCAGCCGCCCGCTTGAGGTCGAGCTGAAATTGACTTTCCCGGCTGAGGCGAGGGCGCTGATCGACCAGCAATCAGCGCTGCAGGCGGCGAAGCCAGAGGAGAAGCATCTGCTTACCACTTACTACGATACGCCCGCTCTCGCCCTGTACAAAAGCGGTCTGACGCTGCGCATGCGGCAAAGCGGTGGTCAGTGGGTCCAGACGCTGAAGTCGCGGGCTGATGGTCGTGGACTTGCGGCACGCCGTGGCGAGTGGGAGTGGCCGGCGGCGGCGGGTAGGCCAGACTTCGAACTGCTTGGGGGAACGTTGGACGGCGCCAAATTGGATCCAGAGATAGCGGCGAAGCTGGTGCCGATGTTCATCACGGACATTCGCCGGACGTCACGGAGACTGGAATTGGACGGTGGCACGACTGTGGACGTGGCAGTAGACGAGGGCAGCATCCGGGCAGGCGATGCCGAAGAGCCCGTGCACGAGCTGGAATTGGAATTGAAAGAAGGGCCCGTTGGCCCGCTATATCGCCTAGCGCTCGAACTTCACTCGGATCTGCCGTTGCTGATCGGGGTCGAGCCAAAGGCGGCTCGCGGCTACCGTCTAAGTACAAGGCAAGCTCCGCAAGCCCAGAAGGCATCTGAGCCGAAGCTGGACCGGCATGTCGCCGCGGTGAATGGTCTCCGGCAGATTGTCGCACCGGCGCTTGGCGACTTGCTAGGCAATCAGCCGGCTGCAGCTTCCGGAGATGCGGAAGGCGTGCATCAGATGCGGGTCGCCATCCGGCGCCTGCGCGCGGCCCTGGTGCTGTTCGATCCTCATCTGGAGCTGCACGCAGCAACACGGTTCGAGGATGAATTGCGGCGCCTCGGTCGGGTACTTGGCGAGGCACGGGACTGGGACGTGTTCTACCTAGAAACGCTGCCGGCAGCACTGAGCGGTACCTCGCATGAGAGCTGGCGGCGCCTTCTGGATAAGGCCGTCGAAGCAGAAAGAGCGGCGTCGCACCGTCGGCTCGGCAATGAGTTTGCTCGACCCGCTCTGACCGGCCTCGCCTTGGGTTTGGCCGCCTGGACCGAAGATGAAGCTGGAGTGCTAGACGGCAAGGCGATGCATAAGCGTCTGTCCGACCTCGCGCCAGAGTTGCTCGACCGGGTCGCTGGCAAGGTAATCAAGGGCGGCAGGCATATCGGCCGACATTCAGGCAAGAAACTGCACACAATTCGCAAGTCGCTTAAGAAACTCCGGTACAGCGTGGATTACTTGGCCGGCTTATACTCCCACAAAGCGGTCAAGTCTTACCTGAAGAGGTGCAAGGATCTGCAGGAGCTGCTCGGCCAGATCAACGACGCCGCCATGGCAGTGACGCTGGTAAAAAAGCTGAGCCACGACAGGCACCTCGATCTTGCCCGTGCAGTCGGTACCTTGGAGAAGTGGAGCGAGAAGCGGCACCACAAGGCATTGCGGCGTCTTCCCGATGCTTGGGGTGAGTTCCGAGCCGCTTCTCCCTTCTGGAAATAAGGGACCGTTCCGTGGTGGCTTATGGGACCGGTGCGTGGGTGTTTTATCGTATCCATCCAGTGAAGCTTTCGATTACCCATATCCAGCCGACGTGCGGGCGAGCATGTAGCCGAGGTTGATGTTGATCAGTCTCGAGAGGCCACGCCACATCACGCTATTGCCTGGCGGCGGGTCTTTGGTGCGGGCCAGGTAGCCGCCGAGCTGGGCAACCTTCGTCAGGTATGCGGCCAGAGTTCCTGCGGTGACCGACGGAATCGTCTTGTCTGGGATGAGCCGGTCAAGGAGCTCTATTTTGATATGCATCAGAGTAATACCAACCGCCTGACCTTCTGACTCGAAGGTGATTTTGTGCGGCTCGGCGGTGTCTGATTTGCTTTCCTCGGCGACGGAGGGGTGAATGATGACGGTATCGATCATGCGGACGGACTTGGATGTGGCGGGGCTGCGGCGTGCGGCGTCGCGGTGCCAGGATGCAGCGGCGGCGCGCCGGATGCTGGCCTTGGCACTGATCCTGGAAGGCCAGAACCGGACGGAGGCAGCCCGGTCGGCGGGGATGGACAGGCAGACACTCCGGGACTGGGTGCATCGTTACAACGAGGCCGGGCTTGATGGCCTGGTGAACCATCCGAAAACTGGCGCGCCGCCCCGCAAGCTGACGCTGTCATAGGTCCTGCAATTCTCCCTGAAAGTGGGCTTTGAAAATTCCCGGATTGGCATTCCTTTGGTTCGTTTGGCCGAGGCCAGCCCCGGTCGAATGAACCGAGCCGTTTCCGACGCCTGTTCTCCCGTGGACACGGG
>JANXRT010000350.1 GCA_025356735.1 Acetobacteraceae bacterium
CATGAAATGGGGAGGGGGATAAAGTGAATAGCTACATTCAATACATGGTGGCGCAGTCGTTTTTTTCAACTCTATTTAAAATAGAAAATTTATATCAACCCTGCCAGCGCCGTAAGCTAGCACTCTCTATATCAAATAAATCCAGCACCCGCCCCACGGTGTGATCTACAATGTCCATTAAACTTTGCGGGCGATTATAAAAAGCGGGCACAGGTGGCGCAATAATGCCGCCCATTTGCGTTATTTTAGCCATGTTTTCCAGATGCGTCAGATTCAACGGCGTTTCTCGCGTCATTAACACTAAACGACGGCGTTCCTTTAACGTGACATCCGCCGCGCGCGCCATCAGGGTGGACGTCACGCCGCTGGCGATTTCCGCGCTGCACGGCCTGGCCGACGCGGCGCTGGCCGGCGATGCCGAAGCGGCAAGCCAGCTTCGCGCCGGCGGCAACCTGCTGGGTGTCCTGCGATCGTCGCCCGACACATGGTTTCGCGGTGGCGCCTTCGGCATCAGCGAGGCGGCCGTCGAGCAGGCGATCGCCGCCCGGCTGTCCGCACGAAAACAGCGCGATTTCGCCGCGGCCGATAAAATTCGCATCGACCTCGCGCAACAGGGCATCGTGCTGGAGGACGGACCCCAAGGCACCACCTGGCGGCGGGGCGAGATGAAACCGGGGCTCAGGGGATGATGACGATGAAACGCACGCTGCTTGCCGCAATGCTGCTGGCGGCCCCGGCTTGGGCCCCGGCCTGGGCACAGAACGTGACGCCGACGATGCCGGTGCCCAGCCCCGGCATGCTCGATGGCCCGAACCGCGGCATCCGTCCGGTGGCACCGGCGCCGGCTGCAAATGTCCGTCATGCGGCCTCCGGGCCCACAACCGCGGCCGACCGGGATTACATGACGCGGCTGGCGGCGCAGCTGCAGGAGAGCATCACCCTGTCGCAGGCGGAGCAGCAATCTACGGTAAATCCCCAGATGCAGCGTGTATCCACCCACATTGTGACCAGCCGGCAGAAGGAGCTGGGCATGGTCAACAAGTGGCTGGCCCGCCATCCCGGCTGATCCGTGACCGGACGCGACGGCGGGGCCGAGCTGGCGCCGATCGGCAACTCGCCGGTGGTGATCCTGGTGCGCCCGCAGCTCGCCGACAACATCGGCGCGGTGGCCCGCGCCATGGCCAACGGCGGGCTGTTCCATTTGCGGCTGGTCGCGCCGCGGGATGGCTGGCCACAGGAGCACGCCTGGCGCACCGCCTCGGGCGCTGACCGCATCCTGGACGATCTGACCGTGCACCAGACCGTGGCCGACGCGGTTGCCGACCTGCACCACGTGTTCGCGACCTGCCCGCGCCCGCGTCACATCATCAAGCCGGTGCTGACGGCGCGCGGTGCAGCGGCCGAGCTGCGCGAGATTTCTCGACGTTTGCTGCGCGCCGGCCTGCTGTTCGGGCCAGAGCGCGCCGGGCTCGACAACGACGACATGGCCTGCGCCGACGCGCTGGTGCGCTATCCGCTCAACCCCGGGTTCGCTTCGCTCAACCTGTCCCAGGCGGTGATGGTGATGGCCTACGAATGGTGGGTAGCGGCCGACGGCACGCCTCCGCGCGCGCTGATGACCAACGAAACCAAGGTCGCGACCAAGGACCGGCTGGAGAATTTCCTGGCGCACCTGGTTGATCAGCTTGACGCCAGCGGCTTCCTGCGCAACCCGCCCAAGCGGCCCGGCATGATCCGCACCATCCGCCACCTGTTCCAGCGCGGCGAGGTGACGGAGCAGGAATTGCGCACGCTGCACGGCATCGTCACCGAGCTCGCGATCGGGCGCCGGCAGCGGGGACGGTTGGAGAAGGATCAGACAGGTGTGATTTCGGACCCCCCGCTATGAGTCTTTTTTCCCTTCGCTGGCGGCGTTGCGGGAGTTGCCCGCGGCATCGCGAACGCCCACCTGCCGGCACATGGGGAGCAGCGGACAGGCCGGGCATTTCGGCCGCAGCCCGGTGCAGACGTGCTTGCCGAAGGGCACCAGGCGTTCGTTGATCTCGATCCAGTATCGTTGCGGCAGCTTGCCGGCAAGGGCGGCCATGGTGCGCTCGGGCGTCGGCTCGGCGACGTAGCCCCAACGGTTGGTGATCCGGTGGACGTGGATGTCCACGCAGATGGCGGGCCTGTTGAAGCCAACGGCCAAGGTGAGTGCCGCCACCTTCGGACCGACGCCGCGGAATGCGGTCAGCCCCTCCGGCGTATCCGGGACGCGGCCGCCGTGGCGCTCCAGGATAATGCGTGAGAGGGCAAGGATGTCGCGGGCCTTCGGCTCCGGGAAGGTGGCCCCGCGCAGCAGGCCGACCAGTTCGGCTTCATCCAGCGCTGCCATCGCGGCCGCGGTGCGGGCGCGCGCGAACAGGCGGCGGCAGACGGGGATCGTGGTTTCGTCCAGCGTGCGGGCGCTGATCAGGCTGGCAACGAGCTGTTCGTAGGGAGTGGCGAAACCCTCGTCGCGAAGCTGGAACATCGCCGCCTTGGGAAGCGGGGCGCAGGCCACGCGCAGACGCTGAAAGACTTCATCGATGTCGAAAGCTTGCTTGCTCCCAGCGGCGACATCCGAAGGCAAGGGAACGGGTTCAGGCAAGGTGCAGCCTTAGCTGGAGATCACGTCACATCGCGGGCCAGGCGGCGGGCCATCAGCCAGCCGGGCAGGGCGCCGGCCGGGGCCGCGGGCAGCAGGACCAGCCAGCCGACATTGGCGCCGCCGGTGATCAAGGTCATGCCGACGAACAGCAGCAGCCCGCCGACCAGGCAGCCCGACACGCCGGCGGCAACGCCGAGCCAGATGATCTCGCCTCGCATGCTCGCATAGACTCTGCCCGCCATAGTCATCCCGCCGCTTTGCCCAACCTAGCTACGAAGCCGCGGGATGTTTGACAAGGCGGAACCCCCACGCTTATACGCCCCCGCCTGTCCTGCCTCGCGCGAGCGTGGTGGGTGACAGATATTGCCGGGAACGTGGACGCATCCTTGGGATGCGCGCCCGCCGCCGGTGCCCCAGAGCTTGGGTGCGCCGATCGGACTACTGGCGCAACACAGCCGGATACATCCCTGCAAGGGAAATCGGCGAGTTCGAAAAGGATACCGCGCATGACCAAGCGCGCCGAAAGCAAGTACAAGATCAACCGCCGCCTCGGCGTCAATCTCTGGGGCCGGCCGAAATCCCCCGTCAACAAGCGCGAATACGGCCCCGGCCAGCACGGCCAACGCCGCAAGAAGCCGAGCGATTTCGGTGTTCAGCTGATGGCGAAGCAGAAGCTCAAGGGCTACTCCGGCAACATCAGCGAGAAGCAGTTCCGCAAATATTACGAGGAGGCCGTGCGCCGCAAGGGCGACACCTCCGAGAACCTGATTGAGATCCTCGAGCGCCGGCTGGATGCGGTG
>JANXRT010000357.1 GCA_025356735.1 Acetobacteraceae bacterium
GGGGGGCCCCCCGGGCCCCCCCCTCGGCGGGGTTTGGGGCAGAGCCCCAACCTTGCTTAGGCTGCCGCGCTGTCGGACTTACGCTCTGCCCGCTTGCGCTCGTTCGGGTCCAGATACCGCTTGCGCAGGCGGATCGCGCCGGGCGTTACCTCGACCAGTTCGTCGTCCTCGATATAGGCGATCGCCTGCTCCAGGCTCATCCGCCGCGGCGGGATCAGCAGCATCGCGTCGTCCTTGCCGGCGGCGCGGACGTTGGTCAGCTTCTTTTCCTTGATCGGATTGACGTCGAGGTCCGAGCCGCGCGAGTGCTCGCCGAGGATCAACCCCTCATAGACCTTGTCGCCCGGATTGACAAACAGCGTGCCGCGCTCCTGGATGTAGAACAGCGCGTAATGGATCGCCTCGCCACCCTCGGTTGAAATCAACGAGCCGTTGCGGCGGCCCTGAATCGGGCCCTTCCAGGGCGCGTAGCCGGCGAAGATGCGGTTCATGATGCCGGTGCCGCGGGTGTCGGTCAGGAACTCGCCGTGATAGCCGATCAGGCCGCGCGACGGCATCCGGAAGGTCAGGCGCACCTTGCCGCCGCCGGACGGGCGCATGTCCTGCAGCTCGCCCTTGCGCTGGCTGATCTTGTCCACGACGATGCCGGAATAGGGCTCGTCCACGTCGCACAGGACGTCCTCCATCGGCTCCTCGCGGTCGCCGGTTTCGGGGTTGGCGCGGGTCAGCACGCGCGGCCGGCCGATCGCCAGCTCGAAGCCCTCGCGGCGCATCTGCTCGATCAGTACGCCGAGCTGGAGCTCGCCGCGGCCGGCGACCTCGAACGCGTCGCTCTCGTTGCTGTCGGTGACCTTGATCGCGACGTTGCCCTCGGTCTCGCGGTAGAGGCGCTCGCGGATCTGGCGCGACGTGACCTTCTTGCCCTCGCGCCCGGCCAGGGGGCCATCGTTGATGCGGAAGGTCATCGCCAGCGTCGGCGGATCGACCGGGGTCGCCTCCAGGGGCTTGGCCTGTTCGGGCGAGCAGACGGTGTCGGGGATGGTGCCGTCGGTGAGGCCGGCCACGGCGATGATGTCGCCGGCCTGGGCCTCCTCGACGGGGATGCGGTCCAGGCCGCGGAACGACATCAGCTTGGTCAGCCGGCCGGTCTCGACAACCGTGCCGTCGCTGCGCATGACCTTCAACGGCATGTTGACGCGCGCCGTGCCCTGCTCGATGCGCCCGGTCAGCACCCGGCCGAGGAAGTTGTCGTAGTCGAGGATTGAGGCGACCATGGCGAACGGCGCGTCCGGCTTGACCGTCGGCGCCGGCACGTGACGAATTACCAGGTCGAACATCGCGTCCAGGTTCTGGCGCGGCCCGTCCATCGTCTCGTCCGCCCACCCCTGCCGGCCAGAGGCGTACAGCATCGGGAAATCAAGCTGGTTGTCGTCGGCATCCAGTGCCGCGAACAGGTCGAACACTTCGGTGTGGACCTCGTCGGATCGGGCGTCCTGGCGATCGACCTTGTTGACCACGACGATCGGGCGGATGCCGCGGGCCAGGGCCTTGCCGACGACGAACTTGGTCTGCGGCAGCACGCCCTCGGCCGCGTCGACCAGCACGATGGCGCCGTCCACCATGTTGAGGATGCGCTCGACCTCACCGCCGAAATCGGCGTGGCCGGGGGTGTCGATGATGTTGATGCGGGTGGTCTTCCACATCACGGAAGTGCACTTGGCCAGGATCGTGATGCCGCGCTCGCGCTCGAGGTCGTTGCGGTCCATCGCCCGCTCGGCAACCTGCTGGTGCTCGCGGAACGAGCCCGACTGGCGCAGCAGCTGGTCGACCAGGGTGGTCTTGCCATGATCGACATGGGCAATGATGGCGATATTCCGGATATCCATCGAACGAGGTCCTTGGCGGCCGGGCACGCGGCATGAGGTCTGCCGATATGCGGACGCTAACGGTTGCGGCGGGCGCCACTGTTGTGGCGCACGCCCTTATTGCACTGCACACATAGTCTGCCCGGGCGGCGGAAGCGAGCCCAAAAACGGCCGGTGGCGGCATGGCTGGCAAGCAGCGGGGATGTCCTGCTAGCCTTCCGCATAGCAACCGGGAGAAGCAATCATGGTCATCGTCCAGGTCAACTACCGCCGCCCCGAAATGCCCAAGGCGGAGTGGGAGGCGCGCTACACCGACGATCGCGCCAAGCCGTTCCTTTCCGTCGAAGGCCTTGCCTGGAAGATATGGCTGGATGGCGGCGACGAGCCGACCGCCGGCGGGGTCTATCTTTTCGCCGACCGGCGCACGGCGCAGGCCTATGTCGATGGCCCGATCGTGGCGCGGATGAAGGCCAACCCGGACATCATGGACCTTAGCCTTCGCATGTCCGACGTGCGGGCGCGGATGAGCGAGATCACCCACGCGCCGGTCCCCGGCCTGCAGCTCGCCGCCGAATAGGTTTCCACCATGAGCGAGCTGAATGGGCGCGTGGCGCTAATAACCGGCGCTGCCGGCGGCATCGGCCAGGCGCTGGCGCGGGCGTTCGTCGCCGCCGGCATGAAGGTCGGCATTTCCGACGTGAACGCGCCGGCGTTGGATGCGCTGGCCGCCGAACTGGGGCCTGAGCATGCCTTCGCGATGGCGGCGGATGTGTCGGAACCCGCCGCCTGCGTGGCGCTGGTTGGCAACGTGCACAGCCATTTCGGGGCGCTGCACTGCCTGGTCAACAACGCGGCGCTGGGCATGGGGGTGATCCGGCAGGATCATTTCGAGAAGCCGGTGACGATCGACGACGTTTCGGTCGAGCAGTGGCAGCGATTCATGGCGGTCAACCTGACCGGCCCGTTCTGCATGACGAAGGCGGCCCTGCCCCTATTCCGCGCGCAGGGGTTCGGGCGCGTCATCAACATCACCACCAGCTTCATGACCATGTTGCGGCCCGGATTTTACCCTTACGGCGTGGCGAAGTCGGGCCTCGAGGCATGGTCCGCCAGCCTGGCCGGCGAGCTTGCCGGCAGCGGCATCACGGTCAACGTGGTGGTGCCGGGCGGGCCGACCGACACGCCGATGGTGCCGCGCGAGAGCAGCTTCCCGCGCGAGACGCTGATCCGGCCCGCCGCCATGGCGCCGCCGATGCTGCATCTGTTCTCCGACGCCGGCGGCGCCATCACCGGCCAACGCTTCGTCGCCGCACGCTGGGATGCCGCGATGCCGGCTGCCGAGGCCGTACGGCGCGCCGGGGCCCCCGCCGCCTGGCCGGACCTCGCCGTGCCCTATTCCCAAGGCGGTTCGGCACCGGCTGGTGGATGACGGGCGGTCTCCCGTGCCCTGACCGGCAGCCACTGTTTCATTGACGCTGCCAACCCATCCGATCATTCTCCGGCGATGAGAGAAATCGAGGAAGAGGAACTGGCGGCGCTAGGCCGCGAGGCTGCGGCACAGGTGCCGGGATTGGGCACGGTCGACCGTGTCAAGGTTCGGTACGGGCAGGACTCCACGGATCTGCCTGCCTACTTCTTCACCTTCCTTATCGAACGTGACCGCGATCGCCAGCAGGGTGGGCTGCCCCGCGCCCGGCTGGTTCAGAAACTTCGGGATGAGTTGATAGCCCGTGATGATGACCACTATCCAATCGTTACCGTACTGAACCAAGCTGACTGGGAGACCGTAGAGGGTGCCTGACGCGGCCGACCTGCTTGCTGTCGCTCGCCTGCTGCTCTCCGCAGGCTCCGCTGCCCCCTCCGAAGCACAACTCCGCCGCGCTGTGTCCACCGGCTATTATGCGGTGTTCCACAAAGTGCTGCGGGCCGGAGCCGAGCGTTTCATGGGCGCCGACACACAGATGACTGCCGGGTACAATCTCCTATACAGGGGCTTCAGTCACGCACGCATGAAGTCGGTTTGTGTATCGCTTAACGTTCCACTGCTGAGCAAACTCCTCAGGGAGCAACTCGGGCGGGCTGCCGTAAGCCAGGATATGCGTGATTTCGGCAGCATCTTCGCGATCTTGCAGGACGCACGGCATCTTGCCGACTACGATCCATCGGCCACATTTTCGCTCTCGAATTCAACGGACCTGGTTAGTCTGGCCGAGACCGCGATGACCGCCTTCGATCACATCGAGCCCGATGAAAGGGTGGACATCCTGGCACTGATGCTGGTCAGCGCGAAAGGATAAGCTCGCGTCGCCGTTTAGGACGCCTTAACTAAAGGATGCGCTCCAGGACGCTACCCTGGCAGGGTTTGGGGCAGAGCCCCATGCTTGCTTCCTGCGAAATGGCAGGCCGCCTCCCAACCCTCCTCCATCCGCCGCAGCACCGGCCGCTCCTGAAGGCAGCGTTCCACCCCGTCGGGGCAGCGGCCATGAAACGCGCACAGCGAGGGCGACAGATCGACCGGGCTGCGCGGCTCGGCGGGCAGCAGCGGTACCGGGCGGCGGATGCCGTCGAGTGCCGGGGCGGCGGCGATCAGGGCGCGCGTGTAGGGATGCCGGGGGTCGCGGAACACCGCCTCGGCCGGCCCGGTTTCGACGATGCGGCCAAGATACATCACCGCCACGCGGTCGCACAGCAGCCGGACGACGTTGAGGTCGTGGCTGACGAAGACGTAGCTCATGCCGAGCCGCGCCCGCAATTCGGCAAGCAGCTTGAGGATGGTGACCTGGACCGAGACGTCGAGCGCCGCCGTCGGCTCGTCCAGGATCATCAGGTCGGGCCGTGGGCCGACGGCGCGCGCGATGCCGACGCGGGCTCGCTGGCCGCCGCTGAGCTGGTGCGGGAAGCGGCCGAGCAGCGCCTCCGGCAGCCCGCACAGCGCCGCCGCCTCGGCGACGGAGGCCGCGAGGTCCTCGCCGCGCAGCCCCAGCAACGTGCGCAACGGGTCGGCGATCGCGTCCCAGGCCGTGAAGCGCGGGTTGATGCTCTCACCGGCGTCCTGGAACACCAGCTGGATGCGGCGCCGGGCCGGGTCGGCGGCGAAGTGCCGGGCGGGGACGAACGACAGCTCCCGCCCGTCGAACCGGATGCTGCCCTCGGAGGGGTCCAGCAGCCGCGACAGCAGGCGCGCCAGCGTGCTTTTGCCGCAGCCGCTTTCGCCGACCAGGCCGAGCGCCTCGCCGCGGCCGAGGGTAATCGTCACGTCCGACACGGCATGGACCTGCGGCCCGGGCGCGCGGGAGAGCCAGCTTCGCCGGCCGGCGGGAAAGCGCCGCGACAGCTCGGCGACGTCGAGCAACGGGATCGTCATGTTCGGGTCGTTCACAGCGGATTCCAGCACAGCACGCGGTGGCCGCCGCCCAGGTCCGCCCAGGGCAGCACGGACGCGCAGGAGGCCACCGCGCGCGCGCAGCGGCCGGCGTAGCGGCAGGGCGGAAGGTCGTCGCGCCGTAGATCCGGCAGGTTGCCGGAGATCGAGTGCAGCGCGTCCAGCGACCCGACAGCGCGCGGCGTCGCCGCCAGCAGCCGCTGGGTGTAGGGATGGCGTGGCCGGTCGATCAGCGCCCGCGTTTCGGCGACCTCGACGACGTGGCCGGCATGCATCACGGCGATGCGCTGCGCCCGCTCGGCGGCCAGCGCCAGGTCATGGGTGATCAGCAGCGTCGCCATGCCGTTCGACGATGCGAGCCCGGCGATCAGGTCCATCACCAGTGCCTGGGTGGTCACGTCGAGCCCGGTGGTCGGCTCGTCGGCGATCAGCAGCGCGGGCTTGGCCGCCACCGCGACCGCGATCATCACCCGCTGGCACATGCCGCCGCTGAGCTGGAAAGGGTAGGCGCCGGCGCGGCGGGCGGGGTCGGGGATGCCGACCCCGCGCAGCATCTCGACGGCGCCATCGCGGGCGGCGCGGCGTCCGAGCCCGGCATGGCGGCGTAGCACGTCGGCGATCTGGCGCCCGACCTGGCGGATCGGGTTGAGCGCCGCGCGCGGGTTCTGGAAGATCATCGCCGCCCGGCGGCCACGGATGCGGGCCATCGCGCGCGGGGTCGCGGCTACCAGGTCGGTTCCCTCCAGCAGTGCGCTTCCGGCGGTGATCTGGCCGGCGGCGCCGAGCAAGCCGAGCAGCGCATACGCCGTCACCGACTTGCCCGAGCCGCTTTCGCCGACCAGTGCGAGGGTTTCACCAGCCGCGACGGCGAAGCCGACGCCGTCCAGCGCGCGCACGATGCCGGCGCGGGTGCGGAAGGCGACGCTCAGGCCCTCAACTTGCAGCGTCATGTGCGCCGCCGCGGGTCGAGCACGTCGCGCAGCCCGTCGCCAAGCAGGTTGAAGCAGAACACCGCGACCATCAGCACAGCGCCGGGAAACAGCGCCACCCACCACTCGCCGCTGACGATGAAGCCGGCACCCTCGGCCACCATGATCCCCCATTCGGGCATCGGCGGGCGGACGCCGAGGCCGATGAAGCTCAGCCCGGCGGCGTTGAGGATGGCGTAGCCCATGGTCAGCGACATCTGCACCGCCATCAACGGCAGGATGTTCGGCATCACCTGGCGCAGCAGCACCGACATGTCGCGATGGCCGCTGATCCGCGCCGCATCGACGAAGCCGGCCTCGCGGCGCACCACCGTCTCGGCCCGCGCGACGCGGACATAAAGCGGGAAATTGATAATCGCGGTCGCCAGCACGATGTTCGGCACGGTGTTGCCGAGGGCCGCGACGATGCCCATCGCCAGCACGAACAGCGGGAACGCCATCACCGTGTCGGCGACGCGCCCGACCGCCATGTCGATCCAACCGCCATAGAAGCCGGCGGCGAGCCCGGCGAAGCCTCCGACCAGGAAGACCAGCGCCACCGAGGCGGCGGCGATGCCGAGGTCGAGCCTCGCCGCGACCAGGCAGCGCGAGAAGATGTCGCGGCCAAGCTGGTCGGTGCCGAACCAGTGCAGGCCGTTTGGCGGGCGCAGTGACGCCATGGTGTCGCTGGCGAGCGGGTCGAACGGCGCCTGCGACGGTCCGACCAGGGCAGCCAGCACCAGCAGGGAGAACAACGCGAAGGCGAACCCGGTGACCGGGTTCTCGCCGACGACATGCCGGAAAGACGCGATCATGAAGCCCGGGCGCGCGGGTCGAGCCCGCGGTTGGCGAGGTCCACGGCGAGGTTGAGCGCGACATACAGGATGGCCATGGCGAGGACGAAGCCCTGCACCGGGGCGAAGTCGGAGGCGATCAGCGCCTCGACCGCGTAGGACCCGACGCCCGGCCAGGCGAACACCTTCTCGACCAGCACGTTGGCGCCGAGCAGGAACGAGAACACCATGCCGAGCGAGGTCACCACCGGCAGCAGCGAGTTGCGGAATGCGTAGCCGAGCACGACCATCGCCGGCGACAGCCCGGTGGCGCGCGCGGTGCGGATGAACTCCGCATCCAGGGTCGCCAGCATCGAGGCGCGGGTGATGCGCGCGATCGGCGCCAGCGCGAACAGGCCGAGCGTGCAGG
>JANXRT010000359.1 GCA_025356735.1 Acetobacteraceae bacterium
CATGAAATAGGCCCGGGTGTCGACATCCATGCCGGAGACGAACATGTGATGCGCCCAGACCACGAAGCCGACCACGCCGATCGCCACCATCGCATAGGCCATGCCGAGATAGCCGAACACCGGCTTCTTCGAGAAGGTCGAGATCACGTGGCTGATGATGCCGAAGCCCGGCAGGATCATGATGTAGACCTCGGGGTGGCCGAAGAACCAGAACAGGTGCTGGAAGAGCACCGGATCGCCGCCGCCGGCGACCTCGAAGAAAGCCGTGCCGAAGTTACGGTCGGTGATCAGCATGGTGATGGCGCCGGCCAGCACCGGGATCGACAGCAGCAGCAGGAAAGCGGTGACGAGAGAAGCCCAGATGAACAGCGGCATCTTGTGCAGCGTCATGCCGGGTGCGCGCATATTGAAGATCGTGGTGATGAAGTTGATGGCGCCGAGCAGCGAGCTGATGCCGGCCAAATGCAGCGCGAACAGCGTGCAGTCCATGCCGATGCCAGGCTCATAGGTGGCATTGGACAATGGCGGGTACAGGGTCCAGCCGGAGCCCGACTCGCCCGCCCACAGGCCATACAGGATCAGGCCGAGCGCCGGCGGCAGCAGCCAGAAGCTGATGTTGTTGAGGCGCGGGAAAGCCATGTCCGGCGCGCCGATCATCAGCGGAATGAACCAGTTGCCGAAGCCGCCGATCAGCGCCGGCATGACGGAGAAGAAGATCATCAGCAGGCCATGGGCGGTGATGATGGTGTTCCACTCCTGCCCAGAGCCGACGATGGTGTTGCCCGGATACATCAGCTGGGCGCGCATCACCATAGACAGGACACCGCCGATCAGCCCGCCGACGGCGGCGAAGATCAGATAGAGCGTGCCGATGTCCTTGTGGTTGGTGCTGAACAGCCAACGCTGCACGAAGGTCGGTTTGTGGTGCCCGTGATCGTGGCCATGGGTGTCAGCGATCTCGCTGGTGCCGTGTCCCGGCGCACCGTGGTCGTGGGCGTAGTCGTGGGTCGTCGAAGCCATCTTCAATTACTCCTGCGGACTTGGCTCGTCCGTACGGTCAATGCTGAGTCTCAGCCAGCGTTATCACGGCGCCGGCAGTCATCTTGGCAGCCGGGGGGTCAGCGAGCGGCGCGTTGTCGGCAAACTTGGTCTTAGCCTCGATCAGCCAGGCGTCGAACTCGGCCTGGGGCACCGCATGCACCGCAATCGGCATGCGTGAGTGGTTGGTACCGCAGATCTGGTTGCATTCTCCGTAATAGGTGCCAGGCTTGCTGGCGTTGAACCAGGTTTCGATCACCCGGCCAGGGATGGCGTAGCGCTGCATGCCGAGCGAGGGCACGAAGAAGCTGTGGATCACGTCGGCGCTGTTGGTCAGCACGCGAATGTTCTTGCCGGCCGGCACCACGAGCTGGTTATCGACCTCCAGCAGGCGAAGCTGGCCGGGCTTCAACTGGTCGTCGGGCACGATGTACGAACTGAAGTCGATGCCGCCGTTATCCGGATAGGTGTATTCCCAGTACCACTGGTGCCCTGTGACCTTGATCGTCAGATCGGCCTCCTGGGTGCGGTCCTCGTAGTAAATCAGCCGGAACGACGGGATCGCGATGACGACCAGGATCAGCACCGGAACCAGGGTCCATGCAACCTCCAGCAGCGTGTTGTGGCTGGTGCGGCTCGGCGTCGGATGCGCCTTGGCGTTGAACCGCAGCATTACCCAGACCAGTAGCGCCGCAACGAACAGAGTGATGACCGTGATAATGACCAGCAGCAGGTTATGCAGGTCAACGATGCGTTCCTTGACCGGGCTGAACGGCGTGCCCATGCCCATTTCCCAAGGCTGCGGCGATTGCGCCATGGCTGTTCCAGCCAGCCCGAACAAGGCCAGCAGAGAGCCCAAGACCGCGGCAGGAAGCCGCCTTAAAAACTGCATTATCCCATCCATTCCGCTATCCACGCTCCGGTTTCGCACGCCTGGCTTGCGCCGCTTCCGGCTGCCGCTCACGCCTAAGCGAACATGGGCATGAGATCAAGCCGCGCCAAGCAACGGCTTCTGATTCCAGGTAGTTTTTAGCCCGGGTCTGCGCCACCGGAAGCACCGGAACAGGGGCGGTCTAGTTTGCCAACTTGACGAGGGTAAAGATGCCGAAGGGCGGTACCGCGCTCATCGCCGCCCCATCGCCAGGCGAGACCAGCGCCGTCATCGCGAAATCCGGATGCCATCCCAGCGCGCGTGATGCCGGGGCCATCGCGCGCTCCAGCCACCAGCGCGGCCCGCGCTCGGCGGCGAAATGGTTGACGAACAGGATGTGGCCACCCGGACGTACCACCCGGCGCATCTCGGCCAGTAGCAGGCGAGGATTGGGCACCACCGAGGCCACGAACATCGCGACCGCGATGTCGAAGCTGGCGGCCGGAAAGCCGGTCGCCTCGGCATCCATCTCATGCAGCGACTCGACGGCATCGAGCTGTTGCGTGCAGACCCGGGCGCGGGCCAAAGCGAGCATCTCGGCCGAAAGGTCAATGCCAACGATGCGCTTGTCCGGCGCGTAATGAGGTAAGGCAAGGCCAGTCCCAACGCCAACCTCCAGAACCCGGTTGCCGGGCAGTTGGTTGACGGCCGCCACCGCGCGGCGCCGCCCGAACGAGGACACGCCGCCGAACACCGCATCATAGACCGAGGCCCACCGGCGATAGGCGGCGCGGACCGCATCGGCGTCGAGCGGCTTGCCCGGTGTCGCCTGGCGTTGAAGGGTGTTGCTCATGACGCGCGCGGTTCCATCGAGGCCTGCGTAGCCAAGCCGATGCCGGCGCGCAAGCCCAGGCAGGAAGCCTTGAGCGTAGGCTTATGCCTACGCCGCATCCTCCCGCCGATCGCGCACGCGAACGTAGGCCAGCGCGGCATGGGCCGCGCAATAAGGCTTGCCGGCCGTGGCACCCTCATCACAAAAGCGGAAGCTCTTGGTTCCGGGCTCACCGATCGGCCAGCAGCAGGCCAGCATTCGGGCGAACGGCCTGGACCCGCTCTGCCTGGGCGCCGGCGTCTCGACAGCACGCGGCACCGGCCGAGAAACTGGCGCGGAGATAGTCTGCCGTGCCGCTTCCACCCGCGCTTTCAATGGCGCCTCCACTGGCACCTCCGTTGGCGCACCGGTCATCACCGGCGCCGAAGCAGGCGGCGCGTCGTTGCTGGACAAGGGCGGCAAGGTCGGTCCGGCGACACGGCAGGAGGGGCGGCGCGCGGCCGGTGACTGGATGCCGTCCCTGCGGATCGGCGACGGACGGGCCGGAAGGTCCAGGCGGTGGGCCTTGCCGACAACGGCGTTCTTCGAAACGCCAAGCCTGCGCCCGATCTCAGCGGTGGAATGACCATCCGCCCAGAAACCACGGAGCCGCGAAATGACCTCGGGCGTCCAATCCATATCTTGGTCTCCTCGACCCTTTGCCTACAACATACGGTATAGGGCGAAAGAGCCAGGCTCAACGTTAGTTTCGCCTTCAAGCCAAGAATCTTGTGGAGAACTTCGGTTGTGACCACAAGCGGTGGTGAAAACTGCCCCTTAAAAGAGCAATCCTTTACGCAGCATCCCGTGGATGCCTTTTTCGCCATTGACCGCCTGCGTGACATGGAAATCGACGGCCAGCGAACAGAAGGTATAGGCTTGCTCACGCGATAGGTTGGTCCGGGTGCAGATGAAGGCGATCATCTCACGCAATGCCTGCTTCATCGCCACGTCAAGGCTTTCGTTCATGCCCATGGTGATGAAATGCGATGCCGTTTCGGCGCGGGGGAAGCGCAGAACCGGGTTGTTCATGCCGCCGCCCTTGTGAAGCGTCAGCCTGAACGTGCCGGTGAGGCAGATCTCTAGCGCATTGATGCAAACCTCGCCGTCACCCTGGACCCCGTGCCCGTCGCCTGCGGAAAAGTTCGCGCCGGGCACGAACACCGGCAAGAACAGGGTAGCGCCCTCGCCGAGTTCCTTGTTGTCGAGGTTGCCGCCGTGCTCGCGCGGCTCCTTGGAGGACAGCGTGCCGTAGCGCGGCGGCGGCGCCACGCCCATGACGCCGAAGAACGGCGCCAGCGGCAGCTCCGTGCCCCAGGGCAGATGACAGATCCGCCGGACACGGTCGATCGGAATGTGGGTCATGTGGCGGTCGGGGAAATCCTCGGGCAGCGTGCCGCCGAGCGGGCGAAAGCCGCAAAATCCCCAATCCGCGCCGAACTCTATCTTCTCGACATGGACTTCCAGCATGTCGCCCGGCTCGGCACCCTCGACCGCCACCGGGCCGGTTAGGATGTGCGGCCCGAACCGTACCAGGTTGGCGCGATGCAGTGCCGCCAAGGCTGGCGGCACCGTCAGGCCAAGTTCGGACGGCGGCATCGCCTCGGGTCCGCCAGAGACGCATTCCAGGGTGACGCTGTCGCCGGATCGGATGGTCAGGACGGGCGCAAATGCCGCGTCGAAACCGCCGAAACGGACAGTTTCAGGCGTTGGAGCCAACTTATGGTCGGTCATGAACATCTCCGGCGAGAAGAAGGCCGGGAGCGCTGCCCCCCTGCTTCCATAGCGGCAACCCCGTTAAAGGCGGAGCCTTCAAATCTATCCGTTCAGCGAAGCTAGATTGGTTTTGTGGTGCTGCGGACGGTGGAGGTGGTCGTGGTGGTGCCAGGGCCGGAAATCGTGCCGGGCGGACGATCGGCGCTGGCTTCCATCGACGCGTCGGCGCCCTCGTCGGCCATATTCTTCTTGAACGACTTGATGCCCTTGGCGAAGTCGCCCATCAGGTTGCTGACCTTGCCGCTGCCGAACAGCAGCAGAACCACCATCAGCACGACGAGCCAGTGCCAGATACTGAAGCTACCCATGACATCCTCCGGTG
>JANXRT010000392.1 GCA_025356735.1 Acetobacteraceae bacterium
GTGTCTGCGGGGATGCTGCTGGCGACCTGGCTGCTGCTGAAGAAGACGCGCATCGGACTGATCATCCAGGCGGCGTTGACGCACCCGCAGATGGCGAGCGCGCTAGGGCATGACGTGCCGCGTGTATTCACCATCGTGTTCGCGGGGGGCTGCCTGCTGGCCGGGTTGGCGGGGGTAATCGGCGGCAACTACCAGACCACGGAACCGGGCATGGCGGATGCGATGGGGCCGATCGTTTTCGTGGTGGTGGTGTTCGGCGGGTTGGGATCGTTGGCTGGGTGCTTCATCGCCTCGATCATCATGGGCATGGTGCAGACCTTGGCCGTGGTGATCGACTATTCGATTTCCGACGTGTTCAAGCCGCTCGGGCTGGCGTTCGCGCCGGACAACCTGCTGGGCGAGATTCTTACCGTGCCGGTGGCGCGGATCGGGGCGCTGCTGCCGTTCGCGATGATGATCCTTATCCTGCTGTTCCGTCCGCGCGGGCTGATGGGGACGCGCGACACGTGACCCCATTTTCATGAGAGGCAAGTACGCCTGGCTGTGGATTGCCGCCGTGGTTCTGGCGCTGGCGATCCCGTGGGCGTTCTATGATTTTCATACCGGGCGGCATTCCGGGTTTGTGATCTCGATGCTCAGCCAGATGGGCATGATGATCATCCTGGCGCTGTCGTACAACATGCTGCTGGGGCAAGCGGGGCTTTTTTCGTTGTGCCACGCGACGTTCTTCGGCATCGGCGGCTATGCCACCATTCATTTCCTGAATGCCGCCGGGACGGGCAGCCTGCCGGTGCCGATCGAGTTGATCCCGGTGCTGTCGGGACTTTCGGGGCTGGGGCTGGCGGTCGTGTTCGGCTACATGGCGACCAAGCAGCGCGCGACGGCTTTTGCCATGATCACGCTGGGCATCAGCGAACTGATGGCGACGGCGGCACTGATGTTCCACCATTTCTTTGGCGGCGAAGGTGGGGTCACGACCAACCGGATGATCGAGCATAGCCTATTCGGGTTGACCTATGCCTCCGGGCTTCAAGTCTATTACCTGATTCTGGCCTGGACGCTGCTTGCGACGGCGGCGATGTACTTTCTGACGCAGACGCCGCTTGGGCGGATGGCCAATGCGTGCCGCGACAATTTCGAGCGGGCGCAGTTCGTCGGCTACGATCCGCGGCGGGTGCGGTTTCTGCAGTTCGCGCTTTCGGGGCTGTTCGCGGGGATCGGCGGCGGGCTTTACGCCATCACCTATGAGATCGTCACGTTCGATGCGCTGGCGGCGCCGTTGTCGGCCAACGCGCTGCTGATGGCGTATATCGGCGGCACGACGGTGTTCGCCGGGCCGGTGCTGGGCGCCGTGCTGATTACCTTGCTGCAAAGCGGCGTCAGCCTGATGTCCAACTCCTGGCTGGTCTATGTCGGGGTGATGTTCATCACCATGGTGATCTTCGCGCCGGCGGGATTGACCGGGCTGATACTGGCGCACCGGCCGATCGCGCGGGCCGGGCGGCTTGGCCGGCTGGCGCTGCCGTATGTGCGGATCGTGCCGCCGGCGCTGGCGCTGGTGCTGGGGTTTGTCGGCGTTGTCGAGCTGACCTCGTTCCTGACCATCGGCGCCGCGCAGGGCAAGAGCCTGGTGTTGTTTGGCAACAGGATCGACATCCATGCGGCAATGCCCTGGATCGTCTCCACCGTCGCGCTGGTCGGGGGTGCGGCGTGGTTGCGCGTCGAGTCTCGGACTTTCGGGCGGGTTTGGGAGTCGGTGACAGCCGACCTCACGCCGGTGCGGGCATGACGGCCGCGCTCAGCCTGCGCAAGGTGACCAAGAGCTTCGGGCCGACCGAGATCATCCGCGGCGTCGATCTGGAGATCGCGACCGGCGAGCGGCACGCCATCATCGGGCCGAACGGCGCGGGCAAGACCACTTTGTTCAACCTGATCAGCGGCCGGTTTCATATCAGCTCGGGCGAGATCCTGCTTAATGGCGAGCGGATCGATGCGCTGCCGCCGCACCAGATCAATCGGCGGGGGCTGTCGCGCAGCTTTCAGATCACGTCGATCTTTCACAACCTGTCGGTGTTCGAGAATTTGCGGTGCGCGCTACTGTGGAGCGCGGGATACCGGTATTCGTTCTGGAACCCGTTGGGCCGGCAGCGCGAGCTGAACGACCATGCCGGGCGGTTGCTGGAGGACCTCAACCTGACGGCGCGGCGAGACACGCGGGC
The DNA here is from genome assembly GCA_025356735.1 of Acetobacteraceae bacterium. Classification (GTDB taxonomy): domain Bacteria; phylum Pseudomonadota; class Alphaproteobacteria; order Acetobacterales; family Acetobacteraceae; genus PALSA-911. Next base: position 2,220 of record JANXRT010000392.1, read on the forward strand.
CGGGTTGCTGTCGTATGCCGACCAGCGCGCGCTGGAGGTTGGGATGACGATCGCGGGCGGGGCCTCGGTCATCCTGCTCGACGAACCGACGGCGGGGATGAGCAACACCGAGACGGATTATGCGATGGAGCTGATCCGGCGAGTGACGGTGGGCAAGACGCTGGTGATGGTCGAGCACGACATGAAGGTGGTTTTCGATCTGGCCGACCGGATTACCGTGCTGGTGTATGGGCAGATCATCGCGTCGGGTCCGCCGGCGGAGGTGCGTGCCAGCCGGGCGGTGCAGGAAGCTTACCTTGGCGCGGATTTCTCGGCCCAGGCTGCCAGTGAGGTGGCGGCGTGATGCTCGAAGTGTCCGACCTGCACGCCTACTATGGGCAGAGCCACATCCTGCACGGCGTCGATCTGCGTGTCGGCGAGGGCGAGATCGTCAGCCTGCTTGGGCGCAACGGGGTTGGGCGGTCCACCACCTGCAAGGCGATCATGGGTCTGGTGGTGCCGCAGGGCCAGGTCCGGTATCGCGGCCGCGATTTGGCAGGGTTGCGGCCCGATCTGGTTTCGCGTGCCGGGATCGGCTACGTGCCGGAGGACCGGCAGATCTTTCCGACCTTGACCGTGCGGCAGAATTTGGAACTGGGGCTGAAGCGACCGGGCAGGTTCGGGCGATGGAATTTCACCGACGTGTTCCGGCTGTTCCCCAATTTGGATGCGCGGCAGAACACCGCGGCGGGGGTTCTTTCCGGCGGCGAGCAGCAGATGCTGACGATGTGCTGCACGCTGATGGGCGATCCGGAATTGATCCTGATCGACGAGCCGACCGAGGGCCTGGCGCCCAAGCTGGTCGAGCAGGTCGGGGTGCTGCTGGAAGAGATCGCCAGGCGTGGCGTGTCAGTGCTTCTGGTCGAGCAGAAGCTGACCATCGCGCTAAAGATCTCCTCGCGGCTGTATGTCATGGGGCATGGCCGCATCGTGTTCGAGGGCACGCCGGCCGAGTTGCAGGCGAACGCCGCAATGCGTCAGGAGTGGCTGGAGGTCTAAGGGATGCGCCCCGGGGCGCATCCCCGGCGGGGTATGGGGCAGAGCCCCACGCTTACCTTGACGCGGCTTGGACCCGTAGGATACCCCATAGGTGTGAGTTCCGAAGAGCCGTCGCAATCCTTCATCCGCGTCCGCGGTCGATCCTTCATGGCGGTCGTGCTTGTTCCCGAGGCGCCGATCGGGGATTGGCTGACCCGGTTGGACGAGCAGACGCGGCGGGCGCCGTTGTTCTTCGACGAGCGGCCGGTGATCGTCGATTTCTCGGCGCTGCCGATCGAGACCGATTTTCCGGAGGTGCTGGCGGCGCTCAAGACGCGCGATCTTCGTATCATCGGCATCGAGGGCGCGACGCCGGAGCTTCTGGGCGCGGAAAGCTGGGGGTTGCCGAAGCTGCTTGGCGGCAAGCCGGTGGGATTGATCGAGGTGCCGGAGACGCCGGATGACGCGGCGCCGGCGCCGAACGCCTCGTTGATCGTGCATGGGCCGATCCGATCCGGCCAGTCGATCGTGTCGTTGACCGGGGACGTGACGGTGATCGGGTCGGTCTCATCAGGGGCGGAGGTGATCGCGGGCGGGTCGGTGCATGTCTATGGCACAATTCGCGGCCGGGTGGTTGCCGGGTTCACGGGCGGCAAGGACGTGCGGATTTTTTGCAGCCGGCTGGAGGCTGAGCTTTTGGCGATCGATGGGATATACCGCACCGCCGACGACACCGCGCCGGCGTTGCGGGGCAAGGCCGTGCAGGCGTGGCTGGACGACGACGTGCTTGTGGTCGCTGCCCTGGATTGAAGCCGATATGAAGAAGGTTTGATGATGGCGAAGGTTATCGTTGTTACGTCCGGCAAGGGCGGGGTCGGCAAGACCACCTCCACCGCGGCGCTGGGTGCCGCGCTGGCGAAAAGCGGGCAGAAGGTGGTGGTGATCGACTTCGATGTCGGGTTGCGCAACCTCGATTTGGTGAGGGGCGCCGAGCGGCGGGTGGTGTTCGACCTGATCAACGTGGTGCAGGGCGAGGCCAAGCTGGCGCAGGCGCTGATACGGGACAAGCGGGTGGATACGCTGTCGCTGCTGCCGGCGTCGCAGACGCGCGACAAGGACGCGCTGACGATCGAGGGGGTTGAGAAGGTTATTACGGAGTTGCGGGAAAAGTTCGACTGGATCCTGTGCGACAGCCCGGCCGGGATCGAGAAGGGTGCGACGATGGCGATGCACTATGCCGATTTGGCGGTGATCGTTACCAACCCCGAGGTTTCCTCGGTTCGCGATTCGGATCGCATCATCGGGTTGCTCGATTCCAAGACCGCGCGGGCGGTCAAGGGCGAGCGGATGGACAAACACCTGCTGATCACCCGGTTCGATCCCGCGCGTGCCGAGCGTGGCGAGATGCTGAAGATCGACGATATCCTGGAGATTCTGGCGATCCCGCTGCTCGGCATCATTCCCGAGAGCCCGCAGGTGCTGACGGCCTCGAACGTCGGCTCGCCGATCACGCTGAACAGCCCGGAGAGCGCGCCGGGGCGGGCGTATTTCGATGCGGCGAAGCGGCTGATGGGCGAGACCTTGCCGATGCGTATCCCTAGCGAGCGCAAAAGCCTGCTAGGAAAGCTGTTCGGCAGGAGGGTGGCATGAGCCTTTTGGATTTCTTCACCCGGCGCAGCTCGGCGCCGGTGGCGCGGGACCGGCTTCAGATCCTGCTGGCGCATGAGCGATCGGCGGGAAGCGATTCCAACCTGATCAACCGGTTGCAGGAGGAAATCCTGCAGGTGATCGCCAAGCACATGGCGATCGATCGGGACAAGGTTATCGTGAAGGTGGATCGCGGGAAGGCTATGTCCACGTTGGAGATCGATATCGAGATGCCGGCTTGTGGGGGAAGGCTGGGGACTGGGAACTAGCCTGGGTTCCAGGTTGGCCCGTGACGGAGGTCGGATGACGATCGGAGATGCGCCTGTGTGCCAAGCCGTGACGGTGAACCATATCGCG
>JANXRT010000428.1 GCA_025356735.1 Acetobacteraceae bacterium
CCGCGCGGCCGGCCGCTTTTGGGCCAGGTATTCGCGGTCAAGGACAAAATATACGCCGCCGGGCTGCCGACCACGGCAGCTTGTCCCGACTACGCGTATCAGCCGGCGGAGGACGCGCCGGCAGTGCGCCAGGCGATCGCCGCCGGCGCGCTGCTGATCGGCAAGACCAACCTCGACCCGTTCGCGACCGGGCTTTCGGGTGTGCGCAGCCCCTACGGCGTGCCGCGCAATTTGTTCAGCGCGGCGCACGTGCCGGGCGGGTCGTCATCGGGGTCGGCGGTGGCGGTCGCCGCCGGGATCGTCGATTTCGCGCTTGGCACCGACACGGCGGGGTCGGGCCGGGTGCCGGCTTCGTTCGGCAACATCGTGGGGTGGAAGCCGACGCTCGGCAGCGTGTCGTCGCGCGGCATGGTGCCGGCCTGTCGCTCGATCGACACGATTTCGGTGTTCGCCCGCAGCGTCGGTGCGGCAATGGCGGTTGGCCGGGTTATTTCCGGGTACGACGCCGCCGATCCTTATTCGCGTCGTGTGCCGTTCTTCCATCTCGCGGGCACGGCATTGCCGCCGGCGGTGAGGCTCGGCGTCGCCGATGTTGCTTCCAGTTGCACGCCGGACGTGTCCTCGCTCTACGGACGGGCAGCCCGACTGTTCGAGAGCAAAACTATCGACATCCTGCCGCTGCTGGACATCGCACGGCTGTTGTACGACGGTCCCTGGGTCGCCGAGCGCACCGCCACCCTTCGCGATGTTTTGGTGAACCGGCCGGAAATCCTGCATCCCGTCACCCGTTCTATCCTGGAAGGTGGTCTGTCGCGCCTGAGCGTCGATGCGTTCGACGCCTTCCATGCCGTGGCCAAGGCCAGGCGGCTGGCCGAGGGAATATTCAGCCGTGTCGATGCGCTGCTGCTGCCGACCGCGCCGTTCTGCCCGACCCTGCTCGAGGTTGCCGCCGATCCGATCGGACCGAACGCGCGGCTCGGCACGTTCACGAATTTCGTCAACCTGCTCGACTGCGCGGCGATCGCGGTGCCGACCGGCTTTGGGGCGGATGGAATGCCGGTCGGCGTGACGGTGATCGGTCCGGCCTGGTCGGAAAGCCGGCTTGCAGCGATCGCCGACCGCATCCATCGCGCGTTTACCGAGGGTCTGCCGCCACCGGTGCCGGCAGGTGGCGTGGCGCCGGGCGAGACCGAGTTGTTCTGCATCGGTGCGCATATGTCCGGACTGCCGCTGAACGGCCAGGTCACGGTGCTCGGCGGCAGGTTCCTACGCGTGGCGGAGACACTCGAAAATTATCGGCTGCACGCGCTCGGCAACCGCCCTGGGCTCGTTCGCGCCGAGACGGGCGGGGCGATCGCGGGCGAGGTCTGGGCCCTGCCGACCACGGCGATCGGCGCGCTGCTGGCGCAGGTGCCGCCGCCGCTCGGCTTCGGCACGGTGATGCTGGCGGATGGCCCGTGCCTCGGCTTTATGGCCGAAGCGGCGGGGATCGCCGGCGCGCCCGACATCACGCTGCATGGCGGCTGGCGCGCCTGGCTGGCCGCCCAACCCGCCCGAAAGGAACCGGCATGACTGATTCAGACATTCCGAACGAGAATGCGTTTCTGATCGCCGCGGCGTCGGTGCTGGGCATCAAGCTCGATCCCGCCTGGCACGACTCCATTCGGTTCCACCTGCAACTGTCGTTGAGGATGGCCGCCATGGTGCAGGCGTTCGCCCTGCCCGATGAGGCCGAACCCGCGCCGGTTTATCGGGTATGACGCCCGATCCGGCCTGGATGGATGGCGGCGCCATCGCGGCAGGGATCGTTGCCGGCGAATTTTCCGCGGTCGAAATTGTGGCCGCCACGCTCGACCGCATCCGGACAGGCGATGTTTCGCTCAACGCCTTCACCGCGGTGACCGCGGACCGGGCGATGGCGCAAGCCGGCGCGGTCGATGCGTCGCGGGCTGCCGGAAAGACCCTGGGCCCCCTGGCCGGGGTGCCGTTTGCGGTCAAGAACCTGTTCGACATCGCGGGCCTCGCCACGCTCGCCGGCAGCCGCATCAACCGCGACCATGCGCCGGCCGGCGCCGACGCCGTGCTGGTGCAGCGGCTGGAAGCGGCTGGTGCCATTCTTGTCGGTGCGCTCAACATGGGCGAATACGCCTACGACTTCACCGGCGAGAACATCCATGACGGGCCTTCGCGCAACCCGCACGACACCGCCCGCATGTCCGGCGGCTCGTCGGGCGGCAGCGGTGCGGCGGTCGCCGGCGGGCTGGTGCCGATCGCGCTTGGATCGGACACCAACGGATCGATCCGCGTGCCGGCCTCGCTGTGCGGCATCTTCGGGCTGAAGCCGACCTACGGCCGGCTGCCGCGCACCGGCAGCTTCCCGTTCGTCGGCAGCCTCGACCATCTCGGGCCGCTGGCGCGCTCAGTGCGCGACCTCGCTTTGTCCTACGATGCCATGCAAGGCTACGACGATGGCGATGCCGCCTGCGCGCCGCGCGAGGCCGAGCCGGCTTCCGACAGGATTGGCGAAGGGATCACCGGGCTGCGGATCGCGCGCGCCGGCGGCTATTTTCGCGAGGGTGCGTCGCCTGAGGCGCTGGATGCCGTGGACCGGGTAGCCCAGGCGCTGAAATCGACGGCGGAGGTGGAGGTGCCGGAGGCTGCTCGTGCCCGCGCCGCGGCCTATGTCATTACCACGACCGAGGGCGCCGCCCTGCACCTTGACCGGCTGCGCGCTCGGGCCGGCGATTTCGACCCCGACGTTCGTGATCGGCTGATCGCCGGCAGCCTGCTGCCCGCTTCCTACGTCGCGCAGGCGCAAAAATTCCGGCGCTGGTACCATGACGCCGTGCTGGCGCTGTTCGCCGATGTCGATGTCATCCTGGCGCCGGCGACGCCGTGCCCGGCGCCGCTGATCGGCCAGAAGACATTCGTCCTTGGCGGCGTCGAGCTTCCGGTCCGCCCCAACCTCGGCATCTTCACCCAGCCGATCTCGTTCATCGGCCTGCCGGTGATGGCGGTGCCGGTGCCGACACTAGGGGCGATGCCGATCGGGGTGCAGATCATCACCGCTCCGTGGCGGGAGGATGTCGCGCTGCGCGTGGCCCACGCGCTCGAAAGCCTGGGCGTCTGCCACGCGATGCAGCCGTCGTTCTAGGAAACGCAAGAATGGACATCAACCTGGCGCAGCCGTTGGCCGAAATGCGCGCGGCATTCGCCGAATACGAGGCGGCGCTGATCAGCAACGACTCCGCGACGCTGATCCGGCTGTTCAGCGAAACTCCGGAAACCATCCGCTACGGCATTCAGGAGAACCTTTACGGCGCCGAAGAAATCCAGGCCTTCCGCCGCGCCCGGCCGTCGGTCGGCCTGATGCGGCGCCTGTCGCGCACCGTCATCACCACCTACGGCCAGGATTTCGCCATCGCGTCCACGCTGTTCCACCGTGACACCGCGCCCGGCAAGGTCGGCCGCCAGATGCAGAGCTGGGTCCGTCACCCAGAGGGCTGGCTCATCGTCGCGGCCCACGTGAGCCTGATCGAGGAGACGGCGTAGGCAGGAAGCTTGGGGCTCTGCCCCAAACCCCGCCGGGGG
>JANXRT010000433.1 GCA_025356735.1 Acetobacteraceae bacterium
AGAGCGGCAGATGAAGCGCTTCAAGTCAGCCGGCCAGGCCCAGCGCTTCTTGTCCGCCCACGACGGGATCAACAACCTCTTCCACCTCCGCCGCCATCAAGTGCCTGCCACCCAGTATCGGGCCGACCGCACCCAAGCCTTTCAGGTTTGGGCCGAGGTCACCGGCGTCACCGCTCGGGCGTAACTACGAGCACGTTGCTCTCATCGTACGCCATTTCGACCTCGGTCCAACAAGTTGACGGTGCCCCTACGGCCACTCAGTCACCTGCGTCAGACGAGGCATGGCCGATGGTTGCATGACCGCCTTCCGATAGTTGGCGAGCATGGTTCCCACCGCGAGATAGGTGTTTCGCACGGTCAGTGGACGGCCGTCCTGTGCCAGCAGACCGGCGTTGCGCAACACCCGGAAACCAGCGACGTCCAGGCTGGACGCCGAGGGGCGCTGCGCGACGGCGGTAAGAAACCGGTGAGCACCCGTAGGGCCGAGGACATGCAGCAGATAAAGGTCGGCGGGGGTTGCGCTCCGGCCCAGTTGATCGCCCAGCCGGATGCGCTGTTGGCTGATCCCGTCCGCCGCCAGACGTGTCGATAGAACCGGATCGCTGCGCAGCTGCAGAATGGCGGCTCGCGCATCCTTGTCGGGGGCATCCAACGCGCCGGATTGATCCTTGCGGATTTCCGCGGAGTAGTTCCCGGCACCATGCCGGGCGCCAAAATCACGTACCAGTTGCAGCCACGTCGAATTGGTGAACTGCAACAGCCCTCCCGCGGATGAGAGACGGCTCTGCGCATTCGGATCGAACCGGCTCTCACGCCAAGCAATCGCCGACAGCAGATGCTGGTCGATGCCGGACTCCTCAGCCGCCAGCTGAAGAGCATTCGCGACTTCGGGAGATACGGCCGGATGGTCCCACCTCGTATTGGTCAAGGGAACGACATCGCGGTGCATCATGTCGACGTGACGCCTGGACTGGGAAGAATGCGCCAGATGACGCGACGGCGCGGCGCGGACCTGCCGGCGCGCAAGATGTCCTCGCAATTGGCTGCGGGCCAATCTGAGATCAGCCGACATGTGTCCGCCGCGACCGGAATGCAGACTTTCAGAAGCCGTGGCGAAAGCCGGACCGGCAGGCGCACAAATGGCATTCACCGCCATAGCACTCCACATGAACGAAACGCGTCCGAGCCTCCGCAGCATAGTCGTCAGGCATCGATACCGTTGGTGCGCGGTCTGGCGGGAGGAACTTCGGGCACGAGCTGTGCAAGGGAACCTTGTAGCAACCCGAGCCATTATGTTGTTCTCGTAACAGTTTGAATTGAAAGCTTTATTGCCTGTTCAAAAGTAACGCCAAAAGTAGGAACAGGTTCCTGAAATTCGACCGGGCTGGACAAGCTAGAGCTGGCGGGGCGCAGACACAGGTTCCTGCTGGTCCTGGTGGTGTGATGTTGACGCCCACTGCCCAAGCGCCAGGTAAATCGCTCGGTCGGTGGAGGTCTGGTGGATGGACCCGCCGGTCTCCTCAGTCAGATGTGATCCATCAGGACAGATGGAATGCCGGTGCGGGGACCGCTCCGAAGCTTCCTGCCGTGACTAGCGGAGCCCGAAGAACGACAGCACCGCGACGACGACGACGACCAGGCCGACTAGATAAATGATCCCGTTCACTGCTCGACTCCATGTTTCGATCGCGGCACGTTCGCCGCATCCTCGGTCCTGAACGTGCCGGGCCGCCAACGGTTCCGGGAGGCGTGCGAGGCGAACTTCCTCGCCGGTAGCGGGAAACAACGCCAAACCCCGCGCATTAGCAGGATCGAAACACGATCGCGGAGGACTGAAGATGGCCCGTGAAGTCTCGATCAAGCCATACACGGCGCCGGCCGGCGGCTGGGGATCGGCCAAGTCGCTGGCGACCATATTGCTGCGCGAGGCGGTGCCGTTCAGCGGTCCGCTGGTGCTGCAGAAGCAGAACAAGCCGGACGGCTTCGCCTGCGTCAGCTGCGCCTGGGCCAAACCGGCCGAGCCGCACCCGTTCGAATACTGCGAGAACGGCGCCAAGGCCACGGCTTGGGAGATCACCACCCATCGCTGCACGCCCGAGTTCTTCGCCAGCCACACCGTGACAGAGCTGCTGGACTGGGCGGATTACGATCTGGAACAGCAGGGCAGGCTGACCCACCCGCTGCGCTGGGACGAGGCGAGCGACCGCTATTTGCCGGTGTCGTGGAGCGCCGCGTTCCGCGAGATCGGCGCCGAGATGAAAGGCTTCGATCCGAACAAGGTGGTGTTCTACGCCTCCGGCCGCGCCTCGATCGAGACCTCATACATGTACGCGCTGCTGGCGCGCCTGTACGGCACCAACAACCTGCCTGACAGCTCCAACATGTGCCACGAATCGACCTCGGTCGCGTTGCCGGAGAGCATCGGCGTGCCGGTCGGCACCGTCGTGCTCGAGGATTTCGAGCACACCGACTGCATCCTGTTCTTCGGCCACAACGTCGGCAGCAACGCGCCGCGGATGCTGCATCAGCTGCAGGAGGCGCGCGATCGCGACGTGCCGATCCTCACCTTTAACCCGCTGCGCGAGCGCGGGCTGGTGGCGTTCACCAACCCGCAGAGCCCGGTCGAGATGGTCTCCGGATATGCGGCGACGATCAGCACCCAGTATCACCAGGTTCGCGCCGGCGGCGACCTGGCGGCGTTGCTCGGCATCTGCAAGGCGGTGCTGGCGGCCGACGACGACGGGCCCCGGCGCGGCATCGTGCTCGACCATGCATTCATAGCCGAGCATACCAGCGGCTTCGACAGCTTCGCCGCCGAACTACGGACGCGCGGTTGGGATGAGCTCGAGCGCGAGTCGGGGCTGACGCGCGGCGCCCTGGAGGCAACGGCGGCCGTTTATATCCGGGCTGACCGGGTGATCGGCATCTACGGCATGGGGCTGACGCAGCACCGCGCCGGCGTCGAGACGGTGCAGATGCTGGCCAACCTGCTGCTGATGCGCGGCAACATGGGCAAGCTCGGTGCCGGCATCTGCCCGGTGCGCGGCCATTCCAACGTCCAGGGCCAGCGCACCGTCGGCATCACCGAAAAGCCCGAACTGCTGCCGCTCGATCATTTTCGAAAACAGTTCAGCTTCGAGCCGCCGACCGAGAAGGGCCTCAACACCGTCGAGGCGTGCGAGGCGATCCTGGCCGGCAAGATTAGCGCCTTCATCGGCCTTGGCGGCAACTTCGTGCGCGCCATACCGGAACGAGAACGCATGGAAGCGGCGTGGAGCGGGATGCGGCTGACGGTGCAGATCGCGACCAAGCTCAATCGCAGCCATCTGGTACATGGCAAGGTGTCGTACGTGCTGCCCTGCTTGGGGCGCATCGAGCGCGATGTTCAGGCGACCGGCAAGCAGGCCGTCAGCATGGAGGACAGCACCGGCTGCATTCACGGATCTGTCGGGGTACGCGCGCCGGGCGGGCGCCACCTGCGCTCGGAGCCGTGGATCGTGGCCGAGATCGCCAAAGCCACCCTGGCGCCCAATCCGGCGGTGCCGTGGGACGAGTGGGTCGCCGACTACGCGCGGATACGCGCGGCGATCGCCGTGACCTTTCCCGAGATATTCCACGACTTCGAAACCAGGATGTGGCAGCCCGGCGGCTTCCATCGCCCGATTCCCGCCCGCAGCCGCGAATGGCACACCAAGAACAAGCTGGCCAACTTCATCACTCCGAGAGGCTTGCAGGAGGACTCAGACATGGAGGAGTCGAGCGACACCCTGCGGATGATGACGCTGCGCAGCAACGACCAGTTTAACACCACGGTCTACGGCTATGACGACCGTTTCCGCGGCATCAAGGGCACCCGGATGGTGGTTCTTATGCACCGTAATGACATCGCCAAACTCTCGCTGCAGGAAGGCGACGAGGTCGGCATCGCCACCGCTGCCCGCGACTTCCCACGCCGCATGGAGGGTTTTCGCGTCGTCGCCTACGACATTCCGGAGGGCTGCATCGGCACCTATTACCCGGAGGCCAACGCGCTGATCCCCGTGTGGCACTACGCCGAGCGCAGCAAGGTGCCGGCGGCAAAGTCGATACCGGTACGCATCCACGCTGGCGGGTCGGCAGCGAAGGGCTGACGCAACCATCCCGGTGGTTTGCCGTTTGTTGCAGACCCGACTTGGGTTAATCCAACGCTGAAGGTTGCCGCTAATGATTATCCGAAGCCCTCTACGAATTCTCGGCATGTCCGCGCTGCTGCTCGGCATGGCGAGCTGCACCGCCTATGACCGTGCCGCCGGCACCGACACCAGCGGCGCCTATCCGCGCCAGGCCGACGGCACGCCGGGAAACCCGCCCGGAACCGCTGCGACCCGGGCATTGGACCGCGCCGCCGGCACCGACACCAGCGGCGCCTATCCGGCACAGCGTGATGGCACGCCTGGCAATCCGAAGGGCACGGCGGTGGAACGGGCCTACGACCGTACTCTGGGTACCGACACCAGCGGCGCCTACCCACAAAATCAGAAGCACTAGATCGTTGTCGGCGTCCGTTTGGGGACGGGCAGACGCACCAGCCTTGAATGACTTGAATAACATCCATATACCATCCAGGTGGATGGTATATGGATGTCTCAATGACAATCGAAGAACCCGATGCAAGGCTGCGACCGATTGATAGTGAGAAGATCACGATCAACCTGGGCTTCGTCGATCTTGGCCATGTCGATCTGATGGTGCGGGACGGCTTCTATTCCAACCGTACCGATTTCATCCGCACCGCCATACGCAACCAGCTCGATCGCCATGCCGAGGTTCTGCGGCGTTCGATTGTCCGGCATACGCTGGATCTGGGGCTGCGGCACTATAGCCGGCTTGACCTGGAAAATGCGCGCGACGCCGGCGAGTGGCTTCGCATCCACGTGCTGGGCCTCGCCAGCATCGCCCGGGACGTTTCGCCGGAGTTGGCCCGCGCCACCATCGGCAGCGTGACCGTGCTCGGCGCGCTGCATGCCAGCCCCGAGGTCAAGGCCGCGCTGGCCGACCGCATCCGCTAACTTTTCATCTCGAAGGACCTGTCATGAACAAGGATTGGCTCCGCACGCTTCGTGCCACCATCGATCCTGGCCTTGTCGGAGGCACGCCACCGGCTGCGGACGGAACCCTGGCCCGGGCAACGGACATGCTGCATCGCCTGCTTGCCGGCAATGCCCCCGCACCGCAGCCTGGGATGCCGCAGCCTGGGATGCCGCAGTCTGGGATGCCGCAGCCTGGAATGCGGTCCAGCCAGCCCGCATCGCCGACGGCATGGTCCTTTCGTCAAAGACCGTCATCGGCGGAAAGCCAGCCGCCGGGCGCCCGTTTCCTGGTCGGCTCGTATGGCTGCGAGGCTGGAGCCCGCCCCTACAAACTGTTCGTGCCATCGCCGCGCGGTGGCCAGCCGGATGGCCCGGTCGGCCTCGTCGTCATGCTGCATGGCTGCACCCAATCGGCCGACGATTTCGCCGCCGGCACTCGGATGAACGAATTCGCCGAGCGCGGACACTTCCTCGTGCTGTATCCGGAGCAGACCCAGTCGGCCAATCAGAACCGCTGCTGGAACTGGTTCAACGCCGGCGACCAGCGGCGCGGCTCGGGCGAGCCCGCGGTGATCGCCGGCATGACGCGCCAGATCATGCGCGACTACCCAGTCGATCCTGCGCGCGTGTTCGTGGCCGGCCTTTCGGCGGGGGGTGCCGCGGCGGCGGTGCTGGGCGCCGCCTATCCGGACATATATGCCGCGGTCGGGGTCCATTCCGGCCTCGCCTGTGGCGCGGCCACCGACATGGTCTCGGCATTCTCGGCCATGCGGAGCGGCAAGGGCGGTTCCGCCATCCGCGTCGGTGCCGTGGTGCCGACCATCATCTTCCACGGCGACCGCGACACCACCGTGCACCCGGCCAACGCCGACGCCGTGGCGGCGCAGCTCGGCGCCACCAGCACGACTCAGCCGCCGCGCGAGCGCCATGACGGCGGTCGTGGCCATAGCCGCATGTTCCACACCGATGCCGCCGGGCGTGTGGTCGGCGAGCAATGGACGCTGCATGGCGGCGGTCACGCCTGGTCGGGCGGCAGCCCCGCCGGATCCTTCACCGACCCGGCGGGGCCGGACGCCACCGCCGAGATGCTGAGGTTCTTCGGTGACAATCCGCGTCGATAATCAAGCAGTCATGCGAAACCATCGGCCACGCCACGGAACCACGGCCCGGACGCTGACTTGTCTCTGGATGTTCACGAACCTAGAGACCCGTCGATGATCCAGGAGACTTCAGCACCCGCGGCCCGGTTCGTCGTGTTGCTGGTTGAGGACGAGCCGTTGATCCGGATGATGGCGGCGGATGTGCTGACCGATGCCGGCTTCGTGGTGATGGAAAGCGAACACGCGGATGCCGCCCTGGCCATGCTCCAGAACGAGGCCGAGAACGTGCACGCGATGTTCACCGACATTCAAATGCCCGGCTCGATGGACGGGCTACGCCTGGCTCACCACACCCGCCGCCATTGGCCTTGGATTGCGTTGATGTTGGCGTCCGGAAGAAGCCGGCCGGAGGAGGTCGAAATGCCCGAAGGCAGCCGGTTCCTTTCCAAGCCGTATTCACCGACGCATCTGCTCCAGGGTGTGCGCGAGATGGCGGCGGCCGTTTAGGCCGCGTCGCTCCGGGCTGTCTTACCGCCCTCGGCTGCATTCTCGCGCAGCAATGCCGCCCGTACTAGCGGCAGGCGGTCGTTACCGAAATACATGTCGCTGCTGATGAACATCGTCGGTGAGCCGAAGCCGCCGCGATCGATCAGCTCCTGCGTGTTAGCGCGCAGCCTGTCCTTCACCGTCTGCTGCTCGATGCCGGCGAAGAAAGCCTCCGGCTCGACGCCAGCGCTGCGGCAGATCTCGGTCAACACCGGGACCTGCGAAATGTCGCGATCGTCTCGCCAATAGGCTTCGAAAGTCGCGGTGGCGAAGGCAATGAGCGTGGTCTGCGGCTCCAGCCAGACGCAGCCGCGCATCGCCTTGACGCTGTTGACAGGGAACACGCTCGGTCGGCCAAGTATCTTCAGCCCAGCCAGCCGCGCCCAGTCCTGCAGGATTTTCTTGCTTTGCTCCTGCTTGGCCGGCACCGGCTTGTCGGTCGAGCTGTAGATCGGATTGACCGCGTTGAACACGCCGCCGACCAGGATCGGCCGCCACTGGATGGTGGCGCCGAGTTCGGCCGCCAACGGTTGCAGGTTGTGGAAGGCGAGGTAGGTCCAGGGGCTGGAGCAGTCAAAGAACAGTTCGACGGTTGCCATGATTTTCTCCTTGGGCGGCTCAGGTTTCAAGGCGCGGTCGGCGCCGGCAGGCCAAAGAACACGTGCCATGCCGCCTCGTCCACCGCGACGGGCCTTTCGGGTTCCCGGCCGGCTCGAACCCCGGGACGTCCTCGCTTGTGCCCCCTGCCCTCGCATGGCCTAATCCGGGCAACAACAGACGGAACCGAAAATATGTCCGCATCGGAAACGGATGCCTCGACGCCGAAATTTCTGGCCGATAAATACGCCATCGTCGGCGTCGGCGAAACCGCCTTTATGCGCGGCCAGGGATCGGGGCGCACCACCCGCGCCATGGGCACGCAGGCGGTGCGCGCGGCGATCGAGGATGCGGGGCTGGAGGCCGGCGACGTCGACGGTATGCTGTCTTACTCGTTCAACGACTCCACCTTTTCACCGATGATCGCCGGCGACCTTGGCATCCGGTTGAACTTCTACATGGACGTCTATGGCGGCGGCTCGAGCACCGAGGCGCTCGTCGGCATCGCCATCGGCGTCATCGCCGCGGGGATGTGCAAGACCGTGGTGGTCTTCCGTTCGATGAACGGCTTCTCGCAGGTCCGCATCGGCGGCACCGGCGCGCGCTCGGCGGTGCCGGTCAGCGGCGACGCGCTGCATAACCGCGCCTATGGCTGGCAATCCGCCGGGCAGATGTTCGCGCCATCCTTCATGCGCCACATGCACGATTACGGCACCACCGCCGGGCAGGTCGCGATGGTCAAGGTGATCCACAGCCAGCACGCCGCCAACAACCCCAAGGCGCTGTATCGAAAACCGGTGACGGTGGACGACGTGCTGTCCAGCCGGATGATCTGCAAGCCGCTGCATCTGCTCGACTGCTGCGTCGAGACCGACAACGCCTGCGCCATCATCGTGACCTCGGCGGATCGGGCACGCGACTGCAAGCACACGCCGGCGCTGATCCGCTCGGTGGTCGGACGGGTGTGCAAGCCGCGCATCGACATGCACTACCAGCACGGCCCGATCTCCACCGTCGCCGGCTACTACGGAAAAGACATACTGTGGCCGAACGCCGGCGTCGGGCCGGAGGATATCGACATCACCGGATCATACGACGCCTTCACCTTCACGACGATGCTGCAGCTGGAGGATTACGGCTTCTGCAAGAAGGGCGAGGGCGGCAACTATGTGTCCGACGGCACCATGAAGCTCGGCGGCAAGCGCCCCAACAACACCAGCGGCGGCCATCTGTGCGAGGGCTACACCCACGGCATCGCGATGGTGATCGAGAACGTCCGCCAGCTGCGCCACGACGTCGACGACAGCTGCCCGGTTGGCGCCGACGGCCACCGGCAACATACCTACGACTACAGCCTGGGCGGCTGCCGGCAGGTTCGCGACGCCGAGCTGACGGCCAATCTCGGCTGGGCGATGCCGGGCACCGGCTCGGCCATGGTCATGCGGAGGGGCTAGGGCGATGGCACTGCAAGGCAACTATCTCGGCATGGACCTGACGGTCGATGACCTCGACATCGAGAACCTGGCCTATTTCGGCTACTGCGCCGAGCACAGGTTCCACCTTCAGGAATGCACGGGCTGCAAGCTCGTCCGCTATCCCCCGACCACCGCCTGCCCGTGGTGCATGAGGGCGGAGTCCCGGTGGGTGCCCATCGAGGGAGCCGGCACCGTCCATTCCTACGGCGAGGTCCACCACGCCATCCAGCCGGCGTTCAAGGCGCACGTGCCCTACATGATCCTGCTGATCGATCTCGACACCCAGAAGGGCAAGCCCAGCGAATACGAGGCGCTGCGCGTTGCCGGCAACTTGGTGACGCCCGACGGCAATCTGGCGCCCGCCGAGATGGTGGCCAAAGTCGGCATTGGCAGCCGGATGCGGATGGCGTTCAGCGACGTGTCGCCTGGATTGTCGCTGCCGCAATGGACGATGGACGGCATTAGTGAAGGCGTTTGGCGGTACAAGGAGTAAGCGGCGGGGCTCTGCCCCGCGCCCCGCCGGGGGAGCGCCCGGGGCGCAATTAATGAGGAAGTCGAGCGGAGAGCGTCCGCGCAAGCCGATGGCCTTTAACCAGGCGCATGGTAAAAGTCGAACTGGCAATTAAAGCATTCTAACGCCGTAGGCATTAATCGACAGAACAGAGCAAGACCAAGTCAGGCCCTCGTAATCCTTCTACTTACGGATGCGTCCCGGGGCGCTACCCCGGCGGGGTTTGGGGTAGAGCCCCACGCTTGCTAAAGAAAGCTCCGCAGCAACGGCACTAAAGGCTTGTCGGCCGGCGGCATCTGGTATTCCGCAAGCTTCTCCGGCCGCACCCAGGCCAGCGTCTGGCCTTCCCGGGCCGTGGGCGTGCCCCGCCAGCGGCGGCACAGGAACAGCGGCATCAGCAGGTGGAAATTCTCGTAGTCGTGCGAGGCGAAGGCGAACGGTGCCAGGCATGACGCAGTCACGTCGATCCCGAGTTCTTCCTTCAATTCCCGGATCAGCGCAGCCTCGGGCGTTTCGCCCGGATCGAGCTTGCCGCCCGGAAACTCCCATAGCCCGGCCATCTTCTTGCCCTCGGGCCGGCGCGCCAGCAACACGCGGTTGTCGATGTCGATCAGCGCGCAGGCGGCAACGAGCAACAGCGGCTTCTTGCCGGCCGGGGTCGGCTCGGTTGCGATGGGTGTCGCGGTCTCGCCGAACAGGTCCGTGCGCGCGGCCTCGTAGCACAGCACGCGGGCCTCGGCCTTCCGGGCGGCGGAGTATTCCACCGCCTCGCCCGTCTGACGGAAGCCGATGCGCGCCAGCACCGCCATCGATCCGGGATTGTCGGTGAAGACGTTGGCCTCCAGCCGGTCGATCTCGAGGTTGGCCATCGTCCAGCGCGCGAACCGGCGCGCGGCCTCGGTTGCGACCCCATGGCCCCAGAAGCGCTTGCCGACCCAGTAGCCGAGCACCGCGTCGCGCGCCTTCGGGTTGATCCGCACGCCGATCGCGCCCAACAGCATCTCCCGCCCGTCATCCTGGCCGGTGATGGCGAGATGGTATTGGCTGCCGTCGGCGATCTTCTGCCGGGTGGTTGCGATCCACTCGTCGGCCATCTCGCGCTGGTAGGGGAACGGCACGACGGACAGGTTGCGGGTCACCTCCCAGTCGTTGATCAGCCGGTGCAGCGCCTCGGCGTCGTCGGGCCGGAACGGGCGCAGCAGCAGCCTGTCGGTAGCGATGGGGGCGAAGTTCTCGGCCGAGCGTTCCGGCTCGGACGGTGCGGCCTTCGGCCTACGCGCACGCCTGGCGCGCGGCTCAGCTGCGGTAGCTGCCATTGATGTCGATGTAGCCGTGCGTCAGGTCGCAGGTCCAGACGGTGGCGCGGCCGCGGCCAAGCCCCAGATCGATCTCGATGCCGACCTCGCGCCCCTTCATGTGCGCAACCACCGGAGCCTCGTCGTAGCCCGGCACCACGCCGCCGTCGCGTGCCATCCAGGTGCCGCCGACGGCGACCGAGATGCGGTCGCGGTCGGCCGGCTCGCCGGCCTTGCCGACCGCCATGACGATGCGGCCCCAGTTGGCGTCCTCGCCGGCGATCGCGGTTTTCACCAGTGGCGAGTTCGCTACCGACATCGCGATCCTCTTGGCCGATTTCGCGGTCACAGCGCCGGTTATGTCGATGCGCACCAGCTTCTGCGCCCCCTCGCCGTCGCGCACGACCTGCAACGCGAGGTCGAGCAGGACCTCGTTCAGCTTGGCGGCGAAATCGTTCAGCGCGCGATTACGTGCGGCGTTGCCGTCGGCGGCCGGAATGCGGGCATGCTTGGCTTGGCCGGTCGCGAACAGCAGCACCGTGTCGGAGGTCGAGGTGTCGCTGTCCACGGTGGTGCAGTTGAAGCTGGCGGCGACGCCGGCGCGCAGCATCGTCTGTAGCGCGTCCGCCGGTATCTTTGCGTCGGTGAAGACGAAGCAAAGCATCGTCGCCATGTCGGGCGCGATCATGCCGCTGCCCTTGGCGATGCCGGTGATGCGCACCGTCGCCTCGCCGATCTGCGCCGTGCGGGTGGCGGCTTTCGGGAACGTGTCGGTGGTCATGATGCCGCGCGCCGCAGCTTCCCATGACGTGTCGGCGAGGTCGGCATGCAGGCCGGGCAACGCGCCGACCAGCTTCTGGTGCGGCAGGATTTCGCCGATCACGCCCGTGGACGCGAGAAAAACCTGCTTCGCCGGACAGCCGAACAACTGTGCCGCCGCCCGGGCGGTCATCGTGCAGGCATCCGTTCCGGCCTTGCCCGTGAACACGTTGGCGTTGCCGGCATTCACCACCACGGCACGTGCCTTGCCCGATTTCAGCGCCGCCCGGCACCAGTCGATCGGCGCGCCGGGGCATTTGCTGGAGGTGAACACGCCGGCCACGGTGCTGCCCGGCGCCAGCTCCGCCAGCACGACGTCGGTGCGGCCCGCGTAGCGGATGCCGGCGGCGGCAGCGGCCAGGCGCACGCCGGCGATCGGCGGCAGCTCCGGCAGCTTGATGGCCAGCGGGGATATCGCGGTTTTCGCCATCAGGGTTTCGCGGGTGCGGCAGGGTCGGCCGTCGGCGCCACCGGCGAGCCATCCGGGTTGAACAGCTCGACCGAGACACCCTGCTTGGCGCGCGCGATCACCGCCGCCACGCTGTCCTGGATGATCTTCTGGCGCAATTCGTCGCGCGCCGCCTCGAAGGTCTGCGGCGCCGCGGTGCGCCGCTCCACCAGCTGGATGACGTGCCAGCCGAACTGGGTGTGCACGGGAACGGACGAGATTTCGCCGGGCTTCATCGCGAAGGCCGCACCGGCGAACTCCGGCACCATTTCCTCGCGCCGGAAGAAGCCTAGGTCGCCGCCCTGGGCACCACCGGGATCGGTGCTGTACTTCTTGGCCAACGCCGCGAAATCGCCGCCTTTCTTCAGCTCGCCGATGATCTTCTTGGCCTCGGGCTCGTCGGCCACCAGGATGTGCTTGGCGTGGACCTCCTCCTGCCCGGGCTTGCTGGCGATGTCGCGGTCGTAGCGTGCCTTCAACGCATCCTCGGTCAGCAGCGGCCCGATCTCGCGGCCGAGCATCGCCGTCTGCAACGCCCGGTCCGAGGCGTCGGCCATCTGCTTGGCGACCACCGGGTCATGCTCAAGGCCCGCCTTCTTGGCGGCGAGCAGCAGGACCTGCCCGTCCACCGCCTGCTCCAGCAGCATCGGGTAGAGCATCTGCGGCGGCACCCCGCGGGCATTGTCGGGCATCGCCTGGGCCGCGGCGCGAAGGTCCGACTGGCGGATGTTGGTGCCGTTAACGCGGGCCACCACCGGATCGGCGGGGGCCGGCGCGATACCGGCGGAAGGCGGCGGCGCGCCTGGCGGGGGTGCCGCCGGAGTGGGAGTAGTCTGAGTGGGAGCAGTCTGAGTGGGAGCAGTTTGGGCGTAAGCCGTGCCGCACAGCAGCAATGCCGGCAGCGTGATCCTCATCACCCTACCAAAAAACTGCGGCCGAACAAGCGAGATGGCCGAAATGCGGTCGAAACGCGACATAGCTTCCCCTGGTGCAATCAGTCCGATGATGGCCGAAGCCCTGGCGCGCGACAAGGTTGCCAGCCTGCCGGGCTGGACGGCTCAGGCAATAACGTTGACCACGGATCATGCCGGTCCTATCTCAAGCCCAAACCCGGTTGCTGACAAACCGGCTGTTCCTATTTGCCGGCATCCGCGCCGGCCATCCTTGAAGGTTCGCATGTTCGGCAGCATCGCCCGGTCCCTGTTCGGCTCCGCCAACGACCGCTCGCTCAAGTTCTATCAGCGCCGCGTGCCGGAAATCAACGCGCTGGAGCCGGCGACCAAGGGCCTGTCGGATGAGGCGCTACGGGCCAAAACGGCGGAATTCAAGGGCCGCCTGACGGCCGGCAAGACGCTCGACGACATCCTCCCGGAAGCCTTCGCCGTGGTTCGCGAGGCGGCTCTTCGCGTGCTCGGGCAGCGCCATTTTGACGTTCAGATGGTCGGCGGCATGGTGCTGCACGACGGCAAGATCGCGGAGATGAAAACCGGCGAGGGCAAAACCCTGGTCGCCACCCTGCCCGTCTATCTCAACGCGCTGGCTGGCGGCGGCGTCCATGTCGTGACCGTCAACGACTACCTGGCGCGTCGCGACGCCGAGTGGATGGGCCAGATCTACGGCTTCC
>JANXRT010000449.1 GCA_025356735.1 Acetobacteraceae bacterium
CGAGGGCGATCCGTGGCGCGGCCTGCACGCCCGCGCCGATGTGCCCGGCGTGCCGCGGAGCCCGCATAACTTCCCGTATCTGGTCAACAACCGCAACAAGCGGGCGATCGTAATCGACCTCAAGCACGACCGCGGCCGGGCGATCCTCGAACGCCTGGTTGCCCGGTCCGA
The DNA here is from genome assembly GCA_025356735.1 of Acetobacteraceae bacterium. Taxonomy (GTDB): domain Bacteria; phylum Pseudomonadota; class Alphaproteobacteria; order Acetobacterales; family Acetobacteraceae; genus PALSA-911. The sequence continues at coordinate 172 of JANXRT010000449.1, forward strand.
CGTGTTCATCACCAACCTGCCGCTGCCCGTGCGCCAGCGGCTGCGGCTGCGCCACGCCGACTTCGCCGACAAATACCCCCGCCTGATCTACGGCTCGTTCACGGCTTACGGCGAATACGGCGAGGAGGCCGGCAAGACCGGATTCGACCTCACCGCCTATTGGGGCCGGTCCGGGCTGATGGACGAGGTCCGCGCCGACCGCACGGTTCCGCCGGCCTTCTCCGTGGCGGGGCTTGGCGACAACCCTAGCGGCATGGCGCTATATGCCGGCATCGTCACCGCGCTGTATCGGCGCGCGACCACGGGGCTTGGCGGCGAGGTACGCGCTTCGCTGCTCGGCAACGGGATGTGGGCCAACAGCTTCCTGATCCAGGCCAGCCTGTGCGGCGCGGCAATCCCGCCGCGGCTGCCGCGCGAGCAGAACACGCGCGCCGTCGCCAACACCTACCGCACCTCCGACCAACGATGGTTCATGCTGGCGCTGACCAGCGAGGACCGCCAATGGCCGGCGCTCGCCCAGGCGATCGGCCAACCCGAACTGGTGACGGACCCGCGTTTCATCGGCGCGGACGAGCGCACCCGCAATGCGCGCGCGCTGATCGACATCCTCGACGCGAGCTTCGCGCAGCGAACCCTGGCGGAGTGGCGCAGGCGGCTCGACGACGCCGGTTTGACGTTCGGCATCGTGCACAGCGTCGATGAGGCGGCCGCCGATCCGCAGGCGCTGGCCGCCGGCATCCTCCGCCCGATCGAGGGCACCGACCTGATCACGGTCGATAGTCCGTTCACCCTGAGCGAGGCCGGCAAGGTGCCGATCACCCAGCCGCCCGGACTTGGCGAGCATACCGATGCGATCCTGAGCGAGATTGGTTTCACCGACAGCGAGATCACCGACCTGCGCACTGGGCAGGTCGTGTTCGGCAATTAAGGCCAGGGGCTGTGCCCCCATGCTTGCTCACCTTCCCCTGAACTTCGGCACCCGCTTCTCTCGAAACGCAAGCTGCGCCTCCCTCACATCCTCCGTCGGGTTGGCCACCATCACCGCCCATTGCGCATCGCCAAGCGACGACTGGAACGTCGATTCCATGGCGCGCGACACCATCATCTTGGTCATCCGAACCGCCAGCGGCGCCTTGGCCGCGAGCGTGTCGCAGAACTCCAGGGCCCGGTGCTCCAGATCTCCGGCAACGACCTCCGTCAGCAGGCCGAGGCGATAGGCCGTCTCCGCATCGTAGATCTCGTGAAACAGGATCATCTTGAGCGCCCGGTCATAGCCCATGACGTGCGGGAACAGCCACGCCCCGCCCTCGTCGGGCAGCAGGCCGAAGCGGCCGCTGGTGTCGCCGAGCTTGGCGCCGAGGCCACCCAGGCGGAAGTCGCACGCCAGCGCCAGCGCCAGGCCGCCGGCAACAGCAAAGCCCTGGATCATGGCGACCGTCGGCTTGTCCATGTTGCGCAGCGAAAACAGCACCTGCTGCATGCCGTCGCGCATCTCGCGGCCCGACCCCATGGGCGAGGCGTGGACGCGCGCGCGATGCTCCGGCTCGTGCCCGCCGATGTCGCCGCCGGCACAGAACGCGCGCTCGCCCTCGCCGCGGACCAGCAGCACCAGCAGCGCGTCGTCGTCCCGGAACGCGGTGACGGCCTGCTGCAGCTCCTGCGTCATCGCCCAGCTATAGGCGTTCATCTGCCTGGGCCGGGCCAGGGTGATGCGCGCGACGCCCGGGCGCGGGACGTCGCAGCGGATCGTGTCGAAACTTTCCGTCGTGAACATGATGCCTCCGTTTGAAGATATCGCTAGATGCCGAAACCTCTTTCCCTCGTCCACTCCGGCCGGGGAACCGAATGGTTCATTGCCAGACCGGGACGTCGTTGGACAGGTTATCCAGGCGCGGTCTTGCTGTTGCCGCGTGGATAGGATGGCGAAATGGGCTGGTAGCTCAGCTGGTAGAGCACACGCTTGATAAGCGTGAGGTCGGATGGTTCAAGTCCTCCACGGCCCACCATTCCTGGCTGGATATCGGCTTCTACATTCTCATCCCGGCATGGCCGTGCGCGGGTTCGGCCAGCGGCGCGTCGATGTCGCGGACGGCGGCGGTGAGCACCTCCGACACATTCCAACTCGGCGTGGCACCGGAAAGCTGCACGGCGCGAAGCCAGCCGGCGCGATCGACCAGGACCTGCGCTCCGGCAAGCGCGCGCATCGGCGTGCCGGTGACCGCGGCGTAGGCTTGCCACACTGCATCGTCGTCAACGGCGCACAGGACCTCGCCGACGGAACCCGCCGGATTGGCGGCCGCCTGGATCGTGACGATACCCGGCATGGGCCGGGCCGGGCCGAACACGATCCGGACCACCTGGCCGCGCCAGTCATCGAGCATCCGGGTGCGGCCGCCGGCGCAGGTGGCGATCAGCCCAGGCGCCTGAACCGGCCGCGGCCAGGCGCCGGTTGCCGCCCATGTGAGCCCGGCATTGTTGGCCCGAACCCAATCGATCAGCGCCCAACGCTGCGCCTCGGTCAGGACGCCGGCGAAGCCCGGCATGGCCAGGGTGCCATCCGGCGCCGAAATGCCTTGCGATAGAAACCAGAACAGCTCGCCATCCTCATGCGCCCAAAGGTGCCCGGCCGTGAGGTCGGCCGGCGGCGCGGCCAAATCGCGCGCGGAGGGTCCGTCCCCATGGCCTTGGTTACCGTGGCAACCGGCGCAATGTGCCGGGAACAACGCCGCGCCGTCGGCGATCGAGGCGCTGGCGAAGCCGGTCGGCGATTGCCAATACTGGGTCGGGTAGGCCTCCGCCAGCAGCAGGTCGAGATGCGGCACGGCGAGACAGGCGGCGGCTGCGCCGAGGGCGGCGATCGGCCAGTGGGCGCGCCAGCCACGCAGCAGCGCCATTGCGGCCGTAACGATGGCTACCACGATGACCGCTGCAGCTAGGACAGCTTCGTGGCGCAACGCGGCGTCCTCGCCCACTGCCTCCAGGCTGAGCCGCCAGGCGAACGGCCACGTTGGCTGCTCGTGCATGGAAGGCGGCAGGCTGGTCAGCAGGCCGGCGGCGAGCACCACCAGCAGGCCGACCGCTGTTTCAATGGCGATGCTGCGCACCAGACGGGCCTTGGCCGCTCCCCGCACGTCGCCGCCGAGTGCTGGGGTCAGGCGGAACCGGTTTCGTGCGGCAAAGCCTAGCAGCGCCAGAAGCCCGGCCAGCTTGGTCAGCGCGACCAGGCCGTAGGTGGTTCCGATCAAACCCGGCACTGTCCCGATCAGCACCGTCGCCTGGAAAATGGCGGTGCCGGCGAGCAGGACGACGCACACGGACCCCAGCGCCGAAAAGCGCGCCGATGCCAGGGCCGCATTGTCGCGACAAGCGCCCGCAACCAGCACCAGAAGCGGCAGCAGGCCGCCGAGCCAGGCTCCGGCCGCCAACAAATGGAGCACGCTCGACAGCAGCAGCCAGCTTGGCCCGTCCTGCATCGCCCAGGCATGACCATGCCCCGCCTGCGTTGCCACGGCGGCGCCGGCGAGCACCGTGGCAGTCCAGGGAAGCCGCCGGACCAGCGCGAGTGCCGTCAGGCAGAGCAAACCCAGCCGTGCCAGCACAAGATGGCCGAAAACGGTTTCCCGGAGCACCATCGGGGCATCGAGGGCGGAGCCGGCCAGCGCCGCGCTTTGCAGCACGAGCCAGATACCCGTCAGAACGAAGGCCGCCGCGAGGGACGACCACGCCAGCCAGGCCAGCCGCCTTGCCACGATCGGTGCGTCCCCGGCCAAGTCCGCCAGTACCGGGGGCGCCAGCCAGTCCAACGCCAGCAGCGCTCCGAACGCGGATAGCAGACCGGCATCGGCCACGCCCCGCGCGAGAACGAGCAGAAGGCCGCCTTCGATGGGGAACGCCGTGGCCACCTATGGCCCGACCGTGAAGGTGAAGGCGCCTTCGGTCTTGTGGGTATCGACGGAGGTCGCGTGCCAGACGACCTTGTAGGTGCCTGGCGGCAGCACGCCGAGGCTGACGGCGAGGTGCTTGGCGTCCCCTTGCATGACGTGCGGGTCGTTCTTGTCGATCCGCACGCCGCCGGCATCCTCCACGGCGATGGTGCTGAAGCGCGGCTCGACGGCTTCGCTGAAGGTCAGCTCGACCTGCGCCGGCGACGCGCGGACCGTTCCGCCGACCGGCGGATCGGCCTGACGCAGCTGGGCATGGGCCAGCGCCAGGGTGGGGACGAGCAAGAGGAGCGTCGATGTGCAGACATATGTGAGGGATCGCATGGCTGTTCTCCGGCTCAATAGCTGAACAGCGGCTTGCCGAGGCTGTTCGGAAACAGGTCGTCGAAGAACAGGTGCATCTGCGCGATCACCCCGACGAACCGGCCCGACGCCCGGTTGGCCGGGATCAGCGCCTCGATCCCGACCTGAAAGCTGTCGCCGCCGTAGATCACGCCGGGCGCGACCACCACCTGGGTCCCAAGGTTGTTCGGCGAGGAGGCCGGCGAGGAGTAGGCGATCTCGACCAGCGGGGTCAGGCGGTTGAAGAAGCCGGGCAGGCCGAAATCGCGCACCTGGGATTGCAAATAAGGCAGGCTGTACTGCAGCGACAGTCCGCCGATCCACCGGTTGGCGTAGCCGTTGTTGAACGGCTGCGCCGCCAGCCCGGTGACGCCCCCCGTGGCATTCGCGCCCGAGTCCGATGGCACGTCGTTGATCGCCTTCAGCTTCCGGTCGGCGATCGCGTAGCCGATGGTACCGGTGATCGCGAACGGGCGCAGGGCGGGCACCGGAATATCGCCAAAACCCTTGCCGAAATACAGCGTCGGCGTGGTGCTGCCGTACTGGTCCACCCCGATGCTCGCCGTGCCGGTGCGGGCCAGCTCACGGATGACGCCCAGCGACACGATGGCCTCGTGCGGGGCGTTCACCCAGGTCTGGTATTTCAGGGTGACGTTGAGGTTCTGGAAGCCGTTGCGCGCCTTGTCGTACTGCGCCGTGCGCACCGTGTAGCCGCCGTTGATGCCGATGCCGAGATGCTCGGTGATGCGTTTGTCGAACTCGGCGCTGAGGTTGTACTGGTAGGTGCGGCCATTGCCGAGGTCCGGTTCCTGCTGCTGGAAGCTGAAGGTCGGGATCGACGCCTCGTCGGCCACGCCCGGATCGTCGATCGTCAGGGTGACGGGGAACACGCGGGCGCCGGCGATGGCGTGGGCGTGGACCTGTGGGCTCGGCAGGGCAGACAGACAGGCGGCAACGGCCGCTGCGGTGGTCATACGGATCATGGAATGGGTTCCTGGCACGAGAAACGGAGGGCGGTTGCGCGGGTCGCGCCGCCACCACGGAAGGCTCCGGTCAGGCCAGGCTGGGAGGTCCGGTAGGATACGTGGCTGCGAGAACGGCGCTGGCCGGCGGCGCCCGCGCGGGCGGCAGCAACGCCAGGCGGGCCAGCGGCGTGGCAGGCGGTATCGGCGGCCCATCCGCCGGAACGGGCAGGATCGGTGTTGCCGCCAGAACGTGGCAGACGGGGCACAGGGCACAGGGCGTTCCGTGCCTCGCAGGGTCGGCCGGCGCCGGCCCGCCCGGACTACCCGGCACGTCCGAGTGGCAAATCGGGATGCCATCAAAAAGGACTTGGGCCTGAAGCGCCTCGGGTGCAGGCACGACGGCGCCGACAACAATCTGGCCGAGCAACGCCAGCACGGCCAGAAGAAGGCCGATAGCCGAGCAACGCTGTCTGGATGGAGGCAGCAGGTTCATCGCGACCGCAACGATAGCAGGTTCGCCCGCCATGGACAGCCGGCGGCGAGGTGCGTCCGCTCAGCCACGTGCCAGCCAGATCGTGTGGCCGCCGCAGGCGCGGTCCTCGACCGTGTGCGCCACGACGCTGAAGCCGTTCTCGTCGAGCAGGGCGCGATACTCGGCGGCGTCCAGGCTCGCATGGTACAGCGGCTCGCCCTCGAAGGTGCCCAGCGCCTCGCCATGCGCCGGACTGCTGGTGAACATCCGGTCGGCATCCGTGGTCATGGCCTCATCCTGAGGCATCCGTGCGCACGAACAACGGGGTTTGCCACGGATAGCGCCGCTTTCCCCGATCATGGTTTAATGAGGAATGAACGACAGAGACGATGCCGCAACCCAGGCGATAACCTCCGAGCAAGCGGCGCCGGACAAGGTGGTCATCACGCGTGAGGGCCTGGTCGACGGTTCCCTGCTGGCCCGCATCCGCGCGCAGCTGCTGCCGGGCATGGTCGTGCGCACCGACGCCGAGATCGCCGCCTCGCTGGACCAAACGCTGGCCGCGCACGACCCCGCCGCCGAGGTCTGGGTGTTCGGCTACGGCTCGCTGATGTGGAACCCGGCCTTCGCCTATGCCGAATGCCAGGTCGGCATCGTGCGTGGCTGGCACCGCCGCTTCTGCCTGTGGCTGGAGATGGGCCGCGGCACGCCCGACAATCCCGGGCTGATGCTGGGCCTGGACCGCGGCGGCACCTGCCGCGGCGTCGCGTTCCGCATCCCCGCGGCACAGGCGCGCGGCGAGCTGTCGCTGATCTGGCAGCGCGAGATGTTCGGCACCGTCTACATCGCGCGCTGGGTGCAGGTCCGCCTGGCCGGCGCCGTGGTGCCGGCCATCACCTTCGTGGTCGACCGGGCCCATCCGCGCTATGCCACGGGGGTGAGCGACGCGGACGCCGCCAGATACATCGCCTCGGCAACGGGAGCGTTGGGAAGTTGCGTGTCCTACTTCGACAGCACCGTGTCGCACCTGGGCTCGCTCGGCATCCGCGATGCCGGCCTGCAGCGGATTGCCGATGCGATCGCCTCCGGGCCATAATCCCTTCCTGTCGAGACATCCCGCACAGAGACCCTGCCCATGAACCATGTCGCCTCGGCCATTCCGGAAACCTCCGCCGCCGATCGGCCGCGCGCCGCCATCGCGCAATGGCTCGGCCGGTTCGAGGCCGCCTTGCGCGCCGCGGACAAGTCGGCGCTGGCCGCGCTGTTCGCCCCCGAATGCCATTTTCGCGACCTGCTGGCGTTTTCCTGGACCCTGCGCCCGGCCGAGGGCGTGGACGCGATCCTCGACCTCCTCACCAACGCGCAGAAAACCATCCAGGCGGAGAACTTCGCCGTCGCCGAGGCGCGCACGCCGCCCCGGCAGGTCAAGCGCCTCGGCATTTCGGTGTTCGAGGGCATCTTCCGGTTCGAAACCGCGCTCGGCCGCGGCCACGGCGTGGTTCGGTTGCTGGCGGACACTCCTGAAAAAGCCGGGCCCGAAAGGGCCTGGGTGCTGCTGACCTCGCTCGACGAGCTGAAAGGCCACGAGGAGAAGATCGACGCCAGGCGGCCGAGCGGTGCCGCCTACTCCCGCAATTTCGGCGGCGAGAACTGGCTCGACCAGCGTAACCGCGCCCGCGCCTTCGCCGACCGCGACCCGGTCGTGCTGGTGGTCGGCGGCGGGCAGTCGGGTCTGGCCATCGCCGCCCGGCTGCGCCAGCTCGACGTCGA
>JANXRT010000486.1 GCA_025356735.1 Acetobacteraceae bacterium
CCGAGTGGCCGGTGCCCTATTCCGAGTGGCCCTGGCGCAACAGGAGATGCAGAATTGCCGATCATTGTGCCCATCATTTGAGCAAACTAACGCTCTGCATGATCCTGCGCAATCTTCATGGAACGGTTAGACGACACGCCAGCGATGTTCTCGCCTGGATGTACGAGCCCGAGAATTCATGCCTGGTTGACGTCGGATGTCGGTGCGGCGAGTTTGACGCGATGCGCATCGCTGCCCTTCTAGTCGCCGCCGGTAGCGGCAGCCGATTTGGTGCCGGCACACCGAAGCAGTTCCTGTGCATCGCCGGTGCTCCCGTGATACGCCATGCGGCGATCGCACTCGCCCGGCATGTCAGCCTGTTGCAGCCGGTCGGCGACGGGGCGGCGATTGAGGCCGCCCTGGCCGGGATCAAACACCTGCCGGTGGTCACCGGCGGGGCCACACGGCAGGACAGCGTGCATGCGGGACTGAGGGCGCTGGCACCATTCAAGCCCGATGTCGTGCTGGTGCACGATGGCGCCAGGCCGTTTTTTCCGAGCACGACCATTCCCGATATACTCGCTGCACTGGAGCACGCGCCCGGCGCCATACCGGCGGTCCCGGTCGCCGATACCCTGAAGCGGGTGATCGATGGCGTCATCGTCGCCAGCGTGCCGCGCGAAGGATTGTTCCGGGCGCAGACTCCGCAGGGTTTCCGGTTCTCGACGTTGCTCAACCTGCACGGCGCGGCCGGTGTCGTGCTGACCGACGACGCTTCCCTGCTGGAACAGGCAGGCGAGAGCGTGATCCTGGTGCCGGGCAGCGAGGACAACATCAAGCTGACCTACAAGGATGACGAGATGAGGCTGGAACGCGTGCTGAATGCCGGCCTGTCACCGCGTGTCGGCACCGGCTTCGACGTTCATGTGTTCGAGGCTGGCCGGAAACTGGTGCTGTGCGGCATCCAGGTGGCGCACGAAATGGGCCTAGGCGGCCATTCTGACGCCGATGTCGGCATCCACGCGCTATGCGATGCGATCTACGGCGCATTGGCGGAAGGCGACATCGGCCGCCATTTTCCTCCCTCCGACAAGAACTGGAAGAATGCCGACAGCGCCCGGTTTCTAGCACACGCCATGAGCCGCGTGCGAGCCCGAAGCGGCGTGCTGGCGAATGCCGACATCACCCTGATTTGCGAGCAGCCCAAGATCACCCCATATGCGCTGGCGATGATCGCGCGGCTGTCGGAAATACTGGATGTCGAAGCGGGCCGCATTTCGGTGAAGGCGACCACCACCGAGCGCCTGGGCTTCACCGGGCGTGGCGAGGGGATCGCCGCCCAGGCAGCCGTGATGATACTTTTGCCACCGTAAGCCTGCGGATCCAGATCGGCTTCGGATCACGCCAGCCGATGAGGCAACTTTTGCCGCATCGGCTGGAAGCGTGGTTCAGACCTTCGCCATCTTCTCCAGATCGTAGCCGGCCGAAACCGGAGTCCCGGCACCCTTCTCGTCGGTTGCCGAGTGGGTGATGGTGATCTTGGTGAAGTTGAGCGAGAGGCTTTCGCTCGGAGACTCGCCGCCGCTCGAGATGCTGTAGCCGGACAGGCCGCATTTATCGAGTTCGATCTTGAGGAAGGTATCGACGGCGTCCTTCACGGTCTGGGTGAACTTGATCACCACGGCGGCATCGAGCACGCCGCCGACGGCATCCTGGAACAGCTGAATCGACGACATGTCGAAGGTTTTCGTGACGGTGATCTCGCTCAGGCTCGGCTCGGAGGATTCACGGTTCTTGGAGCCACGCGCGGCCGAACCGATGCCACGGCCGACACCCCACTGCATCGAACTCAACTCGATCCATTTTTCGAGGCCGGTGGTTGCAACCGCTCCGTCAATCTTTCCGAACTTCATATAGATTGCCATGCCGATCTCCTTCTGAAAACGTTATATTTGCATTCTATACCGAAACTACCTGACCACGTAGTCGAAAGTACCCGCCGAGTTCACACCGACGCGGATATGCTCGATTTTCACGCCATCAGCGAGCAGGCCCAGCACCCGCGTCGATAGTTCGGGCAGCAGCGTGCGCGACAGGATGTTCTCGATGTTGCGGGCGCCGGAGGCATTTTCGGTGCAGCGCGCGGCGATGGTGTCGATCAGCACCGGATCCCACTCGAATCCGGCCCTGTATGAACTTCGCACCCTTGTTGCGACGCGGCCGAGCTGAAGCTCGACGATGCGCCGGATGATTTTCTCCGGCAGCGGGAAATACGGCACCAGGGTGACGCGCCCGAGGAACGCCGGCCTGAAATATTTGGCAAGCTCCGGCCGCAACGCCTCGGCGAGACCAGCCGCGTCCGGCGCCGTGTCGGGGTCGGCGAACAGCTTGGTGATGAGGTCGGTGCCGGCGTTCGAGGTCATGATGATGACGGTGTTCTTGAAGTCGATGTCGCGGCCCTCGCCGTCCTTCATGGTGCCCTTGTCGAAGACCTGGAAGAACACGTCCTGCACGCCGGGATGGGCCTTCTCCATCTCGTCGAGCAGGACGACGGAGTAGGGCCGCCGGCGCACCGCCTCGGTCAGAATGCCGCCCTCGCCGTAGCCGACATAGCCGGGCGGACTGCCCATCAGCAGGCTGACCTTATGCTCCTCCTTGAATTCGGTCATGTTGATCGTCGTCACGTTCTGCTCGCCGCCGTAGAGCAGATCGGCCAGCGCCAGCGCCGTTTCGGTTTTGCCGACGCCCGAGGTGCCGACCATGAGAAACACGCCGATCGGCTTGCGCGGATCGGTGAGCCTCGCGCGCGACGTCTGGATCGCCTGCGCTACGGCTTCCAGCGCATGGGTCTGGCCGATAATGCGCCGTTCCAGCGCCGAGCGCAGGTTGAGCACGGTGCGGATTTCGTCGGACTGCATGCGTCCCGCGGGAATGCCGGTCCAGCCCTCGACCACCTCGGCCACCGCCTGGCCGTCGACCACCGGGAAGATCAGCGGCGTCTCGCCCTGCAAGGCGCGAAGTTTTTGCGAGGCGGTCGCGAGCGCCGCTCGCATCGCGGGATCAGCCTCGGTCGCCTCCTCAAGGCGGGTGCGGAGTTCGTTCATCTCGGCCGCCAGCACCTTCTCCTCCGTCCAGCGGGTTTCGAGTGCGGCCAGCGTGGCCTCGGCGTTGTCCCGCTCGGCATCGAGCTCATCCCGTCGCGTCTGATGATCGGCGCCCGACGCGGTTTCGCGCAAAAGTATCTTCAGCTCGGTGTCGATCAGGACGATGCGCCGGCGCCGGTCCTCGATCGCGGGCGGCACCGCCGACTGGCTCATGGCGACCCGCGCGCAGGCGGTGTCGATCAGGCTGACGCCCTTGTCCGGCAACTGCCGAGACGGGATAAAGCGTGCCGATAGCCGCACGGCTTCGGAAATCGCCTCATCGAGGATACGGACCTTGTGGTGGGCTTCCAAGGTCGCGACCAGGCCGCGGATCATGGCGATCGCCATCGGTTCCGACGGTTCTTCGACTTTCACCACCTGGAACCGCCGGGTCAGGGCTGGGTCCTTCTCGAAGTATTTCTTGTACTCGGCCCAGGTGGTGGCGGCGACGCAGCGCATCTCGCCGCGCGCCAGCGCCGGCTTGAGCAGGTTGGCCGCGTCATTCTGCC
>JANXRT010000319.1 GCA_025356735.1 Acetobacteraceae bacterium
CCGACCGCGCCGGAGTAGGCCGCGCGATGCCGTTCGGGGGCGAGGTCCAGCAGGATCGCGCCAAACGGCGCCAGCCCGCCATAGATGAAGAACGCCGCGGCGGAAAGGCCGGCCAGAGACAGGGTTAGGGTGTCGGCGGCGTAGGCGACATAGAGCGCGATGCCGGCGCACAGATAGGCAACGACGAGGAGTTGCGGGCGGAAGCGATAGAGCATGCCGCTGCCGAGCCAGCCGGCCAGCAGCAATCCGACCAGGGCAAACACGTAGGGGATGCCACCCAGCAGCCCGATCGATTTGACGTCGATGTGGTGCTCCAGCGCCAGGTAGCTCGGCATCCAGCTGAGATAGCCCCAATAGCCGATGTTGAAGGCGAAGTAGGCAAGCGAAATCAGCCACAGGCTGGGCTGGCGCAGGACCTGGCCGAAGGACGCGGGCTCGCAGGAACGGATCTCGCTCGCTTGGGTCGGGACTGCACGTTCCGGCGGAATGAGCCTGTAGTTCACGACGGCCGCGATCAGGGCCGGGATCGTCATCAGGAAGAACACGGCTTGCCAACCGAAGGCGCCCAGGATCAGGCTGACCACCGGCCCGGCGAAGGCCGGCCCGACGGCGAACGCGGTTGCCCAAAGCGACACCGCCCGGGCGCGCTCCTGCGAGCTGAAGTGGTCTCCGATCACCTTGTAGCACGAGGCGTTCGAGAGCCCTTCGGCAAGGCCGAAGCAGACGCGCACCGCAACCAGTCCGGCCAGGGTGGCGACCAGCCCGGTCGCACCGGTGAACAGGGCCCAGAACAGCGGCGCGATCACCAGGATCCGTCGCGCACCGAAGCGGTCCGCCAGCAGCCCACCCGGGATTTGCGAAAGGAAGTAGCCAAGCCCGAAGGAGGACAGCACGACGCCGAACGTGCCAGCGTCCATGGACAACGACTTCATCATCGATGGCGCGGCAAAGCTGATGGCGACGCGATCGAGGTAGTTGGTGACCTGGAAGAGCCAGACGGCCGCGACGATTTTCGTTCGTGTGTCCACAGCAGTTCCTCCCCCGCTGACATGCGCGGCGCGTGATTACCCGGCAATATTCTTCGCGAGCGTTCCGCGGTCCAATATATTGATGAAGGCCTTCCGATATGCAAAACCTATCGGATGGAACTAAGGCATCTACGATACTTCTGCATGGTCGCCGAGGAAGGGCACGTCACGCGCGCCGCCGAGCGCCTGCGCGTGGCCCAGCCGGCGCTGACCCAGCAGATCAAAGCGCTGGAGGCGGAGCTGCGGACGCCTTTGTTGCGCCGGGTCGGGCGTGGGATCGAGTTGACGGAGGCCGGGCTCGTATTCTGGCGGGAAGCGCAGGCGATCCTGGATCGGGTCCGCGCCGCCTGCCTGATCGCGCAGCAAACCGCCCGCGGCCTGGCCGGGCGGCTCGCCATCGGGCTGACCGAAACCGCGTCGTTCGCGGCCCCGGTAACCGCCGTGTTGAAGCAGGCGCGGGAACGCTGGCCGCAGGTCGAGTTCAGCCTGGTCCAGGCGCGGTCGAACGACCTCGTGCCGGCCTTGGTCGAACGCCGGATCGACATCGCGTTCATGCGCTCGCCGGCGCCGGACACCACCGCGCTGCACTCGCAGACATTCCTGAGCGAAGGCCTGGTTGTCGTCGCTCCCGACACGCACCCGCTCGCGGCGCAGCGTTCCATCGACCTGGCGGCGCTGGACGGCCAGCCGATCGTCCTGCCGCGTGGGCGGTCGGGCGATGCCACCTTGCGAACCCAGCTCGTCGCCGCTTTCGCAGCCGCGGGGTGCGAGCTGCGCGTGGTGCAGGAGACACCCGAATACCTCATGGCGATCAACCTGGCGGCGGCCGGCATCGGCATCGCACTGGTCCCTGCCGTTCTGGGCGGCCTGCGCCGGGACGGGGTGGTCTATCGCTCGCTGCGATGTACGCCGCCTTTGCTCACCGAGATCATCGTTGTCAGCCGCGCTGGCGATCCCGCCCCGGCAGTCGCCAACTTCATGGCCCTTGCCGCCGAACTGGCGCCCCGGTCCTTACAGCGACTGCGGCCCAGCAAGCCCGCCTGACCGGAGCCAGGGCTCGGCGCCAACCAGCGCCTCGCGTCGGCGATCAATGTCGGGCTGCAGCGCCCCCAGCATGTCGTCTTCCGTGCGGCCTGACATCAGCAGGGCGCCGTAGAAGGGGTCGAGCTGGAATTTCATTTCGGTGCCGTGCTCGCCGTGGCGCAGCGTTCCGCTTTCGAGATCGACGAAGACGCCGGTCTGCGGATCGCGGCCGATGTTGGCCGCCAGCCGCTCGGCATCGTCGCGCGAGATCGCCAGTGGCGCCAAGCCGTTGATGATGCAGTTGCGCTTGAAGGTTTCGTTGAAGCTGATCGCCAGGACAACCTTGAAGCCATAGTCGCGCAGCGCCCAGGCGGCGCTCTCGCGGGAGCTGCCGCAGCCGAAGTTGCCGCCGGAGACGATGATTTCGGCCCGGTCGTAGGGCGCCTGGTTGAGGATGAAGCCGGGATCGGGCGTATGGCCGGCGCCATCCAGGTAGCGCCGGCCGGCGAACAGGCCGTCGCCCCAGCCGCTCATCGAGGACCGCGTATTCTCCGAAACGGGAATGAGCTCGTCGGTGTCGAGGTTGTCGCGCAGCAGCGGCAGGGCGACGGCGTGCAGCCGGGTGATCGGGTTGGGCATGTCAGATCGCTCCCGCCAGTGAACGCGGATCGGTGATGCGCCCGGTGATCGCCGAGGCGGCGACGGTCGCCGGGCTGGCGAGGTGGGTCCGGGTGCCGGGACCCTGGCGGTTCTCGAAGTTGCGGTTGGTCGAGCTGATGACGCGCAGGTCGGCCCAGATCGGCCCCTCCCGCCCGGCACAGTTGGAGCAGCCGGCTTTGCGCCATTCGAAGCCAGCCGCCTTGAACACGGCGTCGAGCCCCTCCGTCTCGGCCTGCGCGCGGATCTTCATCGACCCGGGCGTGCACATCGCGCGCACTCCGGCGGCGACCTTGCGCCCTTTCAGGATCGCGGCGGCGGCGCGCAGGTCCGACAACCGTGCGTTGGTGCAGGAGCCGATGAACGCGGCGTCGATCGGCACCGAGGCCAGCTTCTGGTCCGGCTGCAGGCGCATATAGCGGAGTGCCCTTTCCGCCCCCGCCTGCGTTCCGGCATCGCCGGCGGCGACCGGGTCAGGCACCGACCCGTCCACGCCGACGGTGTGCTGCGGCGTTGTGCCCCAGGAGACCTGCGGCACTAGGCTGCCGACATCCAGCGCGATCTCACGATCGAACGTGGCACCGGGGTCGGTGCCCAGGCCGCGCCAGGACAGGATGGCGGCCTCGATCATCTCCGGCGACGCCGGCACGGTGCGGCGCAGATAGTCGAACGTGGTGTCGTCCGGGGCGATCAGCGCATAGCGCGTGCCCATCTCGGCGGCCATGTTGCACAAGGTCATGCGCGCCTCCATCGACAGGGACTCGACCAGCGGCCCGGCGAACTCGATGACATAGCCGAGCGCCAGCCGGACGCCGTGCTCGGCCAGCAGGCGCAGCGCGACATCCTTGCTGAACACCTGCGGCCCAAGCTGGCCGGTCAGGGTGATCCGCATTGTCTTGGGCCGTTGCACGATCAGGGCGCTGCGCCGCAGCACGGTCGCGACCTCGGTCGAGCCGACGGCGAAGGCCAGCGCGCCGAACGCGCCGACGGTGCAGGTGTGGCTGTCGCCGCAGACATGCGTCGTGCCCGGCAGGATGAAGCCCTGCTCGGGTCCTGCGACATGGACAATGCCGTGCGCCTCGTCGTCGGGCGGGGCGTAGCGGTAGCCGAAGATCCGGCAGCTCTGCTCGAGCGAGGCGATCATCGCGCTGCCGCCGGGGCTAAGGCTGTCATGCGGGCCGCGGTCGGGTGCGGTGCTCATGGCGTGGTCGGCGACGGCGAAGATTTGATCGGAGCGCAGGTGCGGCCTTTCGCCCGATGTCTCCATGTCGCGCAGCGCGTAGCCGCCGCTGAGCTCGTGCAGGGTCATGCGGTCGATCACCAGGGCGGCGCGGCCGCCAGGCAGCTCGCCGACCTGATGCGCGGACCATATCTTCTCAAACAGTGTGGTGCCGCTCATGACGCGAACGCCTGCTCGCGCGCCCGTTCGGCGGCAAGCCCGACGACGGCGGTGAGATCGGCGGCCGACATCAGCTCGTGCTCGATCTTTAGCAGGTCACCGTCGGCGGCCAGCGCCGCCAGGGCCCGGCGCATCGCGGCACCGGCGCTGGACAGGGTGACGCCGGGGTACGACACCCGCCCCACGCCAATCTCGCGCAGCTCGGCCAGGTTGACCGATGGCGTCCTGCTGCCGGGCGCACCGACCATGCTGATGCTGACCGGGCCTCGCACGCCGCGGACGATGGTTTCGATGTCCTCGCGGGTGCCGGGCGCTTCGACAAATATCAGCGTGGCGCCGGCCTCGAGGTAGGCGTTGGCCCGGGCTATGGCCGCCTCGACGCCGTCGGTGGCAATGGCGTCGGTGCGGGCGTTGATGACGAAATACGGGTCCCGCCGGGCGGCCACCGCGGCGCGCACCTTCTGCACCATCTCCTCGGCCGAAATCACCGACTTGTCGTTCATGTGGCCGCAGCGCTTGGGGAAGGTCTGGTCCTCGATGTTGATGCCGGCCGCGCCGGCCGCTTCCATCAGGCGTATCGTGTGAAAGGTGCTGAGCGCGTTGCCGAACCCGGTATCGCCGTCCGCCATGACCGGGATATCGACCGCGTTGGCGATCGACTGCACCGCGTTGATCTGGTCGCGCATCGACAGGATACCGACATCTGGCAGGCCAAGCGCCGCCGCCGCCACGCCGAAGCCACTGATCTGGCAGGCCTGGAAGCCGGCCTGTTCGACGAGCCGGGCGCTGAACGCGTCATAAACGCCGGGTACCGGCAGGGCGGTGCGGGCCTGGATCAGATCGTTCAGGATCTTGCATCTGGACATCGGCGCTCCCCTCGGATTGACCCGCCGGGTTCATGGACCCATGGGCTTCGTTCGGCAGTGCCGGCGCGAGTAACGGCACAGGAGCGGTCCTAAGCGGTCAGAAACTGTTGGTCTAATATATTGTTTGGCGCCTAAAGATTGGTTTTCCTTATAGATCAAATACCTAAAACGGCGTTGTGCGACCCGACACGACGGCGCGCCCGTCCCCAGGTCAGAACACGGCATGGTCTCCTCGCTCGGGCACTGTGTCGCCATCGACGAGCTTTCTGTAGAAATCGAACAGGGTCTCGGCCCCGGTCGATGGCGTGGCGGCAGCGTCGTAGCGTCCCGTCGCTGGGTTCAGCACCAGCATCGACTCCGTGGCGTAGTAGCGGCCGATGCGCGCCAATTCGGCCTTGTCCGAGAGGGACGGCGCGAAGCGGGCAGCGCCGCTCAACGCGCCGACGACGCCGTCCAGCAGCGCCACCGGTACGTGGCGGAAGCGAGGCGCGCGCCCCAGCAGGGCGAACAGGGCCTCGCCCTGCTGGCGCGGAGTGATTGCCTCGCCGGGGCCGCCGATTGGCAGAACGCGGTTCCAGCGGCGAGTGTCCTGCAGGCAGTCGGCGAGGTAATCGGCGAGATCGTCGTCGCTGATCGGCTTGCAGGCTGTCAGCCTACCGTCTTCGAACACCAGAAAGGGCTTGCCACGCTTCACCCGCTCGACCTGCCCGGACAGGGATTTGAAGAACGCCGTTGGCCGAACGATAGAGTACGTCAGATCGCCTTCGATCAGCGCCACCTCGAACGCCAGCTTGGCGTGTTGGAACGCGAGCAAGGGCTTCTGCACGCAGATCGCCGAGAGAAGGACGAAGTGGCCGACACAGGCACGTCGCGCCGCCGCGAGCACATCGACATGGGCCTGATGATCGATGGCCCACGCGTCCCGAGGCGCGCCGGTGCGCGAAGCCATGCAGGACACTACGGCGTCGAAACGCTCGCCACGAAAACCGTCACGGGCGATGCTGACGGGATCGCACACATCGACGAGGCGGATCTCGGTGCCATCCACGGTCAGCGCGCCATCCGGGCGGGGCCGGACGAAGCACACGACGTCATGCCCGCGCCGCATCAGCGCGCGCAGCGTCGCGCGACCGATGGTGCCCGTGGCACCGAGGAGACAGACGCGGATCGGAGGGCGGGGGCGAGGGGCGCGATCGACGGTCATGTTCTCCTGGTTCGAGGCTGACCTGTGCTCAACGACATCTTCGTAACGCACGCCGGGAGCCCGATTTCCAGAACGATGAGACCACCATCAGGAATATAAAGAAATGTCCGTTGCAGTGTATATCTCGCCCCATTGCGGGCCGGCTGCTTCCGACCAGGATCAGCTATTGAGTTATGGTCGAAAGTCCAATCCCGAACACGCGAACGCTGGCTGAAAAGATCGCAGGACCCCTCATATGAGGCGAAGGCCGATATGCGGCGGCGGCTTTGTTCACGAGAGCCGCTGACAACGTAAGCTTCGCACAGTCGAAGGAGGCGCCCTTGAGCTATCGTGCCGTCATCCGCGCGCAGACCCAACCGGCCCGGTCCCCGCCGCGGGACGGCTTCCAGACGCCGCTCATCACGAGGACGCTGCTGCTGGCCGTCATCGCGTTGGCCGCTGGCGGCGGAATGCTCGTCACCGACAGCACCACCACGGCACAGGCGATCACTGGCGCCGGAGGAGATTGGGCGAACCTGCTGCGCGCCATGGCGGTGCTGAAGCTGCTGTTCGCAAGCGCGGCCACTGCGGCTGTTCTGTGGCGGCTTGGCGCGCCCATCTCTGCGGAGAGATGGGGTGGTTATGCCCTCGCGGCGGCTGCCACCTGGGCCGGGCCGGGGCTGATCTGGGGGCTCGCGCATATCGGCCAAGGCACGCTGCTGCTGCATGGTGGGCTGGTCGCGACGGCGGTGCTGGTCTGGCGCGACCCGGCGACCGGCAGGCTCCTGTCCGAGATTATCGCCCGCCGCCGGGCGACATCGCAGGCGCGGCGCTAACTGCGATCAATGACTATGACGTGGTGATCGTGGGTGGGAGTACCTGCCGCAACATTCTACACGATGCGCTAACTTTTCCGAGCTGCGCATCCATAAATGGACGGGCAGCTTCCGGCCAGTTTCTCACGTTGTACCTCTGTTACACTATGATCTTTAGTGTAACAGAAACGCCCCCTGAGCGCGCACCACCATTGTTGCAGCGCGATGGAAGTCCAATAAAATCGCTGTTTTCGCTGCTACCCGCGCGGCGATGGTGATACAGTTTGTGTTGTATCATGCCCAAATACCGCCAAGTGGTCCCCGCCTCTTGTGCGGGTGCGGCTGGCCCACTGCTGTCTTCAGCTGGCGGGCCGGTGCGCCCGGAGGAAGCTTCGAACCCGGTTGATCGTCCTGGCCTTCAGCTCCGGCGGCTCACGCCAAGGAAAGACCGTTATCTCCGCGTTCGGGCAGAACGACGCGACATCGACGGAGGACACGAGCGGATGGGCAGGTATGTCATCTGGCAGGACCAGAATAGGTGTCTGGCAGGATCGGGCGAAGTTTGGCGACACGCTGTAGACGAACTCGGGCCGAACGCGATAAAGGTCATGGAGGTAACGCTCGACCTGCTCCATGTGGAGATCGGGGCGGCGGGCTAGCAGCTCCGGCGCCCAAACATCGCGCCCTGAATTGAACATGTAATCCGGGTGATCAGGGTGATGCCCGACCGTCTGAACCAGCACGCCGGCCATCACGCGTTCCGGTGCCCGCTCCATCAGCTTTATGGCAAAGCATCCGCCGATACAGTAGCCCATGAATAGGAACTGCCTGATTCCCAGATGATCCATCAGCCCCAGCTGATCATCGGCGAATGCGTTCCATGGGTCGCTGACGGGGATTGGGCCTGTGGACTCGCCGCCGCTCGCATTGCGCTGATCCATCGTGATGCAACGAAACTCGTCCTTGAATATTTCCATCGAGTTGAAAACCGCGTTGGGCCAATTGCTTATACGCGAGTTCAGGCCGCCGCCGGGCACTAGGAGCAGCGGAAAGCCGCTTCCGCTTTCCTCATAGCAGATCCGAACATCACCCTTCTCGTAAAACGGCATGGCACTCTCTCGGCAACAGGTTGGCAGACCAGCTGCCGCTAGTTTTGTGCAGACGGGCTGCTCCGTAAAGTGGGCCGCTGGTTCCGAAACCTAGAAGCCGCTCGGCGCCCGAGCATTCGCCAACACAAAATCAGCCAACGCGCCGATGTTCGACAGCGCGAGGACCGGAACGTCCGCTGTGACCGACAGGTCAGAAGTCACAGTCAGCACCATTGGATCGGCAGGCGCGAGCAGGGCTCGGTCTTGTCCAGCGGGCACAACCTCCATCTTGGGGTAGTTGCTCCGCCTGAAGCCATCCAGCAGGACGATGTCCACCGGCGCCATTCGGGCGAGCAGATCATTGACCTCGGGCTCCTTGGTCTCCGAAGGCATCTCGCGCAACAGCGCGAACCGGCTGGCGCTGGCGATCATCACCTCTGCCGCACCGGCGGCGCGGTGCTTCCAGGTTCCACTCCCTTGACGCTCCAAATCGACGGCGTCCGAGACGCGCTTGATCGTCGAAACCGTCAGACCCCGACCCACCAGCTCAACGACCAAGCGCCTGACCAGCTCCGACTTCTCCGCACATTCGCCAACCAGACTAAAGGCTTTCATCGCACACCTCCTCCCGGGTCCATTAGGTGAGATCGTGGAAATCCCTGCCATTCGGCAGCCCGACGTAAAACCCGGAAAACTGCACCTTACGCCCGGCGTGTTCGGGCGTGCAGCACATATCAGACAACCGGAGCTTTGAGCTATTGGCGGTTGGGTGGACACGCAGCTTAAGCTGAAGCTTTGTTTCGCTCGAACTCCATAGGGCTGAGACACCCAATGGTCGAGCGGCGTCGACGCGGGTTGTAAAACCGCTCGATTTAATCGAACACGTCGGCGCGGGCTTGGTCCCTGGTGCGACATACCTTGCGGGCTGTCCGCTCGGTTTTCAGCGAGGAGAAGAAGCTCTCCATTGTCGCGTTATCCCAGACATTACCCGACCGGCTCATGCTGCAGATGACGCCATGATCTACCACCCTATGCTATGCCTGCGCCAAACCGGAAGCAGTGACCGCTGCCTTGAAAGCCTCTGGAGTTGAAAAGGATGTTGGTTCGTCCACCTACGTCGGCCGTGCTGTTCGGTGGTTGTGAAATGTTGTTCCATAGGGTGCCAAGCTTCGGCTTGGCCAAACTGTCGCGCTCCAGCCCGGCCGGTAGGCCATGAGAGCACTCGGCGCCTTCCTTGGGATGGCTATGCTGGCATCGATCGGCGGAAGCTCGGCCAACGCCAAATCGTTGCTTCCCGGCGTGGTCTACGAGGTTGACCCGGCGCTGCCTGCCTCCATGGAACCCCTCGGGTCCGCACCCGCCATCCAACTCGATGGTCAGGGGGGCATCGTCGCCATGCGGCTTGCGGCATCCGGCGAGGTGCTGCGCCGCGGTTACGGGCAGTCGACGCTGGTGCAGAACGGCCTTGACGGCAAGCCCATCATCGCCAACCCAGCCGGGGCGTCGCCCGGCGGATGGGATAGCCTGGTGTTTGACCCGGCTGCCGCCGACCCTATCGCGGCCAGACGTGGCCAACCATTCACCGTGGCACTGGTCCTGCGCCGCAGGGGCTACACGTTCTGTGACATCATGAAGTTGCGTGGCAAGAACGGCACGCACGTGAACTTCGCCACGCTGCCGAACGGCACCATTCTAATTGGTCAAAACGATGGACCCGGCACCGCAACGGAGGTGGTACCGCAATCGTTGGACCGGTGGGACATCCTTTATTACATCTACGATGGTCACACGGCCTGGCTGCTCCGCAATGGCAAGCGCACGGCCAGGACGCCTGAGTTTTTCGGCGGAGGCTTCAGCCAAGACGGCACACAGGTGCTGCAGGTGTTGAATGGCTGCGCGATGGATGTCGCCTGGCTCGGCATCGCGGCGCAAGCCCCGTCGAAGGGCCAGATTGACGCTGAATCGGCCCGGCTTCAGGCGTTATTCCCAAGCATCAGCCCGCAGGAGCGTGCGGAGGAGGGGGGCCCTGCCGCGACGACCATGCCGGCCTTCGTGCGTGACACCGATGCCACGTTCCTGACCACCCCGAACCACCCGTTGCGCGAGCCGCTGCCGGTTGTTGCCAATGCACCGCTCGGCGATGGCCTGCTGATGACGCCGGGATCGCGCAACGCGTTCTCGCTAATAATGGGCAGCGCGCAGCGCGGCGCGAACATGACAACGGCGCAGTCCATCCGGGACCGATTTTTCCTCAACTTCAGCCAGGGCGACCTGAACAAAGCCATTGGCAGCCCGATGGACACGGGCCAGGCCAACAACAACACCTTTGCCGCCGTCGCCCGGCACTACCCGGTGGGCGACCCCAACGACCTACATGTGATGGCGTCCGACGGCATGCACCTGCGTGCGATCTGCTCGCAGTTGCGCACGGATTGCCAGCCCGGCCGAGTCTGGGGCGCCATGGTGCGGTTGCCGTTCGAATGGCGGCCGGGCACGACGCTGAAGGTGCGCTATCGTAGCCCGAAGGGTGACCATTCCTGGGCACCGGTATGGCTGTTCACCGGCCAGCAGATCTCTCCGGGGCCTGGCGGCGACCCTTACCAGGGCTTTAACACCCCGAACGCACTCTACCGTCCCGGCGCAGGCGTGAACTTTGAGATCGACTGGAACGATAATTTTTCCCGGTTCAGTTCCGGGGTGCCGACCGGATATCAGATCGACTTTGGGACGCCGGACATTTATGGCACCAAGTGGGCCACGAAGCCGCACGGTGTCTACTGGGCCAATGGGGACGGCTGGCGCTACTACGGACCGTCCTACAATCCCGAGTTCCTGAGGACGCCTTTTGACTGGTCACAGGGGTTCCATAATCTCGTCGGCAACTGGCGTGACGACGGCAGCAACCTGATTGACCTGCTCGTGGACGGCAGGCTGGTCGCCACCTCGTATATGGAATATCCGCAGGACACCTACGTTGACCCGGCTGATGGACAGCGCAAGACCTTCGCCATGAGCCTGGTGATCGGCAACCAGGCCATTCCAGGCTTCTCCCCAGGCGCCACCAGCGCCAAGGACAACGATGGCATTGCGGATGGCTGGACTATCGTGGTCCAGGAGATCTCTGGCTGGTACGGCAACATCTCGAACCCGGACGGCCTTCTCGCCTCGCCGAAGAACGGCGCGAAGTGAAAGCGCCCCAGTTCGAACGGCATCAACAATCACAGACACGCTACGTTTGCAGGTCAGCTTCGCCTGGTGGCTTTCACATGCAGCAGAGGCTTGGATGAATTTGCGTCTTCTGACATTGGCGTTCGCTCTGTTGGCGCCGGTTGCAGCCTTTGCCCAAGGGGCGGCCTGCCCGCAGTTCTTTCCCGGCGGCCAGCCGCCGGCCCTGGTCAATGCCAAGCTGGCGCAACACACCACCTTCCTATGCAACGATGCCTAAGCGGTTCTTGCCTCCGGGGTGACGCACGGCGCGATGTGGTCGGCCGAGCACCTCACGGCCGCCAGCCTGGTCAGCGCCCGGGAGACCGCACGCCGCGGCCGCTTTCATGCCGATCGTCGCCTGCCGTATGAAGACCAGGCACAACTCGATGACTATCGCGGCTCGGGCTATGACCGCGGTCACATGACGCCCTCGGGCGACATGCCGGACCCCAGGGCACAGCAGCAGAGCTTTTCCCTAGCCAACATAGTGCCTCAGGCCGCCGTGCTGAACCGAGGCGTGTGGGCCGGCATCGAAACCGCCGTGCGCGATCTCGCGGTGCGTCAGGGAAACTCTGTGTGGTGACGGGTTCCTCCTTTCAAGGCGAGCAGATCCAATCGATGGGTTCGAACGGTGTGCTGGTGCCGTCCTCGACCTGGAAGGCGGTCTATGTGTGCAAGAACACCTACAGCCCGACCTGCACCGTCATGTCGGTGGCCGCGCTCACCAGCGCGGTCGGCATCAACCCCTTCCCCGCCCTTTTCGCTCGTGCCAAGCAGACGGCAATAGCCCTGCCGGAAGCCGGAGCCCCGCCGCTATGCTCCAGGACGGCATCCAGACCCCCGGCACAAGGGCCGCAGCTTGCTGGAGCAACTGACTGGTCCGTAGGAGGAAACATGACCCGGCTTGGCCCGTTCGCCAACGACGATGCCTCGATCTCGATCGCCGGGCTGACGATCGAGACTGGCACCGACCGGGTCGCCCCCTACGGGTCGCTCGACACCACCCGTGACAAGCAGGGGCTTGCCCAGGCTCGCGCGCTGCAGGCTTTGCTGGAACAGGCGGTGCGATACCTGGAAGCGGCAAAGGATCTGCCCGATGCCCTTCCGCCACCGCCCCCACCAAAACGGGTCGCCAACCCGTTCGGCTGACTTGTGGCACGACCAGACTGGTCAGCCGAGCGGGTGATGTCCCGAACGGGCTCGGCTGTGAGGGTGTTGCGCGGCGTAAACACAGCCCCTGCCGAATACCGGCCGCAGAACTAGGAGCAATGGCCCAGCTGCCAACCTTTTCTTCCAACGATCGTTGCAAAACCCTGATACAGCCCGAAATAGCGCTTGGCGATCAATGGCTTTGCGTCCATCCGTCGGCGCACCCCAGACAACCGGAGCTTTGCATGGCTAAGACAGTGACAAAGATCAAGGCTGCGTAAATCAGCGACGTTCGCCTTGGTTTGAGCTTAGCGTCGTCTGCATGACACTGGACGCTATGCCCTCATCACGCTCGACGGCGAGCCTGAGGAGGACGACTAAACGCCGCTGCGGGCAACCATGACTGCAGCCGATCCCAATAGCTCACGCCGCAAGCGCGCTCCAACACGATCGAGGCAGAGAACGCCCTGCAACAAACGCCCGGCAGCGCTCAGCCGGTGCTGGCCAGCCGCCCGCTGGATGCGGTGCCCGGTGCCGATCCCAAGCTCGCCCGCCGTCCGGAGGATGCCCGAGCCCGCCTCCAGGCGCGCGGTGACGGCGGCCTCCACCTGGGCGCTGACCTGCTTGCGGCCGAGCGTCACACCCGCTGCGCGGGCACGCGCCAAGCCGGCGTTGATGCGGCTCTAGATCACCGCGCGCTCGAACTCGGCGAACACGCCCAGCATGCCGAACATGGCACGCCCGGCCGGTGTCGTCGTGTCAAGCCCCTGCTGGTTTGCTCGGTCGTTTGCTGACAAAGCCGGAGGGGTTTTCTGTATAGGCCGCTGAGGGGCAGAACCAGCTCCCTACCCCGCACCTCCACCGGATCGCAGAAGGATGCGGCTGCCTCGCAGCTAACTGCGTCGGCATCCTGCTCAGCCCGGTCGTCACGGCGTGGGCGACGTTGCTCAGCTCGATAGCAATCATTGCCAACGCCCTGCGCCTGCGCGCCGCCCAATTCGGAGCAGCAGTTGGTTCTGGCCGCCGCTGACCCAAAGCCAAATCAGGAGGTGGCGCGCTTCATCTTGCACGTCGTCGGCTGCGCCAGGTCGGCGGCCGGGATCATCATCTCGGTTTTCCAGCCGGCGCCGGTATGCTCGCTGTCGTATTTCACGCCCTTGGTGAACACCGCCTGGTAGAACGGCACCAGCAGCTGATGATCGTCGCGACGCATCACCGTCTGTTGGCCGAACACGTCTTTCATTTCCATGCCCTCCAGCGCCAGGGCCACCTTGTAGGCATCGGTCGAGCCGGCCTTGTTCACCGCGTCGCGCAGCATGTCAAACATCGTGCGGTAGTTAAGCCAGACAAAGTCGAAGTCCGGATGGCGGTCGCGAAAGCCCTTCATCCAGGCGTCGCCGTCGGTGTTGCCGATCTCGTTGCCGATGTTCATGTGCGAGTCGACCAGGGCATGCACCCGGTCGACGCCCCCGGCCCCCATCGCCGTCGGGCCACCGTTGA
>JANXRT010000519.1 GCA_025356735.1 Acetobacteraceae bacterium
ACCGGCAACGAAGTCGTGGCAGCGGTGTCGGCGTCGTTCATTTGCCGCCGGCATCCCGGATGCGGCGCAGCATAGGCGTATCCTGCCCGGCGGGTATCGGCTGCCTTCCGGTCAGCCATTCGGCGAGATCGACGTCGGGCAGTTCCAGGATTTCCTCCAGCTCGTCGAGCTCGGGTTCGGTGAAGGCACCGATTCGCGCAATCACGAACCCACCGATCAGCAGGTCGTTCTCGTGGGTGCCTCGATGGTTGGCGCGGAATATCAGGCGCCGGCGGCGGGAATCGAGTTCGGGTGGCGTAGGCAATGTCATTATGGGTATTGGATCATGATGGGTATTGGCCTCAACATCGCTGTTCTATACCTGCGTCGCAACCCGATGTCAGCTGTACCCGATATTTCCCTGCTTCCGCTGTTCGCGCCGCTGACCCGGCTGCGCGGCATCGGGCCGACATTGGCGCCGCTGCTGGCCCGCGCCGTGGGCGGGGACCGGGTCATCGACCTGCTGTTTCACCTGCCGGATTCCTATCTGGACCGTCGCCAGCGACCGCGCATCGCCGATGCGCTGCCCGGCACCATCGGCACGTTCGAGGTCGAAGTGGTGCGCCACGATCCGCCTGCCAACAGCCGCCAGCCATGGAAAGTCCTGGTCACCGACGGCTCCGGCTTTTTTGACCTGGTTTTCTTCCGGTTCACCCGGCAGGCGCAGATGCCGCCTGGCGCCAGGCTGCTGGTATCCGGCAAGCTCGAAAGCTTTTCGGATCGGTTGACCATGCCGCATCCGGACCACGTCCTGCCGGTCGATCGCGAAGGCGACCTTCCCAACGTCGAGCCGGTGTGGCCGCTGACCGCCGGGCTGTGGCCCCGCCAGGTCGCGAAAAGCGTGGCGCAGGCACTCCAACGAGTACCGGCCCTGCCCGAATGGCACGATCCGGCGTTGCTGGCACGCGAGCGATGGCCGGATTTCGGCTCCGCGCTGCGCAGCCTGCAGACGCCTGAAACCGTCCCCGACGACCGGCCGCGCAACCGCCTGGCCTATGACGAGCTGCTGGCCGGACAAGTCGCGACGCACCTGATCCGCGGCCGCGCCCGCAACCGGCCAGGCCGCGCGCTGGCCGGCGACGGCCGTCTGCGCGCCCAGGCAATGGCGCGGCTCGGCCTCACACCCACTGTGTCGCAAACCCGCGCCCTGGCCGAGATCGACGCTGACCTCGCGAGCCCGCGCCGGATGCTGCGGCTGCTGCAGGGCGATGTCGGCTCCGGCAAGACGCTGGTTGCCGCCATGGTCATGCTGCGCGCGGTTGAGGCCGGCGCCCAAGCCTGCCTGATGGCGCCGACCGAACTGCTCGCCAAGC
Organism: Acetobacteraceae bacterium; assembly: GCA_025356735.1. Classification (GTDB taxonomy): domain Bacteria; phylum Pseudomonadota; class Alphaproteobacteria; order Acetobacterales; family Acetobacteraceae; genus PALSA-911. The sequence continues at coordinate 1,353 of JANXRT010000519.1, forward strand.
AGCACCACCGGCTGCTGGCGCGCATCTGCCCGGTGCCGGTCGCGCTGCTGACCGGCTCGGTCAAGGGCGCCGCCCGGGCGCAGATCCTGCGCGGCCTCGCCGACGGATCGATCCCGATCGTCATCGGCACCCACGCCTTGTTCCAGGACGCCGTCGAGTATTTCGATCTCGCCGTCGCCGTCATCGACGAGCAGCATCGTTTTGGCGTCGATCAGCGGCTGACGCTCGGCGGCAAGGGCGAGAAGACCGACGTGCTGGTGATGACCGCGACCCCGATCCCGCGCACCCTGCTGCTGACCCAGTGGGGCGAGATGGATGTCAGCCGGCTGCTGGAAAAGCCCGCCGGCCGGCTGCCGATCCGCACGACGCTGCATTCCCTCGCCACCCTGCCAGTGATCGCCGACGCTATCGCGCGGATGATCGACAATGGCGGGCGCATCTACTGGGTCTGTCCCCTCGTATCGGAGAGCGAACTCGGCGACACAGCCGCCGCCGAGGCACGCTTTTCCGAGCTGCGCACCCGCTTCGGCGATTTCGTCGGCCTGGCTCATGGCCAGCAGGACCCAGCCGTCCGCGATGCCGCCCTGGCCGACTTCGCCGCCGGGCGCATCCGGCTGCTGGTCGCGACAACCGTCATCGAGGTCGGCGTCGACGTGCCTGAAGCCAACGTCATGGTGGTCGACCATGCCGAGCGCTTCGGCCTGGCCCAGCTGCACCAGCTGCGCGGCCGCGTCGGGCGCGGCGAACGCGCCAGCTTCTGCCTGTTGCTGCATGATGCCGGGCTGAACGAATCAGCCAGGCGGCGGCTGATCACGTTGCGCGACACCGACGATGGCTTCGTCATCGCCGACGAGGATTTTCGCCTGCGCCGCGGCGGCGACGCGCTGGGCACGCGTCAATCCGGATTGCCCGGTTTCAGGCTGGCCGACCCGATCGATCACGAGGGGCTGCTGCACATGGCCAACCGCGACGCGGCCGTTCTACTCGGCCGCGACCCGAAGCTGGAGAGCGAGCGCGGCCAAGCGGTCCGCATCCTGCTGCGGCTATTCGAAAGCCGTGACGCGATGATGACGCTGCTGGCCGGGTGAACGCCGCCGGATCGCTCCGGCGGCGTTCGTCAGGGAAGCCGATCAGCTGCGCGTGTAGCGGTATTCCGCCATCGCCTTCAGCGCGTCCCGGCTGGCGGTCGGCAGGACCACCTTATTGTGGCTGCTGGCGTTGCGCGTGTCGCCAAGCTGCAGCTGCGAATACGGCACCGACACGTAGTGCTTGCCCATGCCGAGGAAGCCGCCGACTGACAGCACCACCATGTCGGCCTTGTTGTCGCGGCCGAGCAGGATGTCGTCGACGGTGCCGACCTTCTCGTTGTTGCCGTTATAGACCGAGGAGCCCACGACCTTGCTGGCCCGCACGTTGCCGCTGTCGGTAAGCGCGGCGTTGCGGTCGGACGGCATCGTGGCGGCGCCGGTCATCCGGGTGCTGGTGGCGCCGGCCGCCGTCGTCGTGTTGTTGTTCATCGTGCCGGTCGCCGTGTTGCCGGGCATCCCAAGGCCGGGCGTCACCGTGCCGGGCATCACGGCGCCTGGCATCGTGCCGTTTGGCATCGGCATGCCGGTCGCGGGGCGCAGGTCGTGCGTGGCCGGCGCAGTGGTGGCATTGCCCGCGGCGGGTGACTGAGCCAACGCCGGCATGGCAACCGAGCCCAGCAAGGCAACCGCGAGGGCAGCATGTTTGAAGTTGGTCATCATCTTTCTCCCATGGTTCGACGGAGCATCGAACCTGATCATGAAACGCTGGCGGCGAGGCGAAAACTGGCCGGAATTCAGGCGGTATCAAGGCTTTTCGCAAGTCATTTGCGAGCACTGAGAACGAATTGGAACAGCAATGGTTGCGCGCCTGGCTGAAAGCTCGCTTTGGTCCGCCTACAGCCAGACCGCTTCCCCCAAACCATCAGGAACGCCATGTCCGACATTCGCGAATATCCGGTCCGCCCGATCGTCGGCCTCGGCATGATCGTGCTGAAGCCCGATGCGGTCCTGCTGGTGCAGCGCGGCAAGCAGCCCAACCTCGGCTTATGGAGCCTGCCGGGCGGCGCCCAGGAACTCGGCGAAACCTGCGAGCACGGCGCACGACGCGAACTCGCCGAAGAAACCGGCCTGCATGTCGGCGAACTGCGGCTAGCCGCCTGCATCGACAGCATCCGGCACGATGATTCCGGTCGCGTTCAGTACCATTACACGATCATCGACTACTGCGCACGATGGCAGGGCGGCGATCCGATCGCCGGCTGTGACGCCATGGCGGCGAGGTTCGTGGCGTTCACCGAGCTCCACACCTACGCAGTGACGCCGGCGGTGCACGACGTGGTTGCCACGGCCAGGCGGCTTCTCGCGCCTTTGGCAGAAAAAGCCCAAGGCTTTCCTTCTATCTAAGCAAAGCGCACCGGAGCGTTATTCCTGCAAAGGGAGAGCCCCCGCATTGCCTAGTTAAGCCGCGTCCGCAACTCCTCCATCACGGCCCGTGCGCGGGTTGCCGCCACACCATCCGGCACCAGCTTGAGAAACCGCTCGAAGCAGCGCAAAGCTGCGCCGACCTGATCCAGGCGCTGATGGATCAGCGCCGTTTCCCGCCACAGCGCCGCAAAATCCGGTGCCACACGCAGCATGTCCTCGGCACAGGCGAGCGCGCCGGCGAGGTCGTTGTCGCGCAGCCGCCGGACCTTGATGTTGTTCTGCAACCGCATCAGGATGTCGCGCGCACCCATCGGCGCCAGGACGCCCGGCCTCAGTTCGGCCTTCGGCCCCTCGACTCGCTTCAGCAGCGCCCGAAGTTCCTTTGCATCCAGCGGGGCGCCGCCGGCGAACACGTCGAGCACGATCTTCTCGCTCTCGCGTTGCAGCGCGACCAGGAAGTGGCCGGGGAAATCAAGCCCGTGCGCATCCCACCCGGCGGCATGGGCGGCGTGGAGCCACAGAATGCCGATCGCCACCGGCAGCCCAAGCTTTCTCTCGGTGACACGGATCAGGTTGGCGTTGGCCGGGTCGTCGTAGGTCTCGATGTCGCCGACGTAGCGGTGGCGGCCGGATACCAGCCCGGCCAGCGCACCGGCCCGGGCCGACAGGTCATCGGGCGTGTCGTTGCCCATCGTCGCCGCATCGCGGGCCAGCTCGGAAAGCATTTTCCGTGCCGCCAGCCAGTCGGCCTCGGGCGCATCGACGCGGCCGAGCTGGAGCGCCGCATCGGCGACGTCAATCTCCGCGTCGGGCAGCTGCCCGATCGCTTCCAGTGCCAGTCGGGCGTCGATCATCGCAACACTATCATTCAGCCGCGGCCTCCGGCAGGTACAAGGCCTTGCCCTTCTCAGCGAACTCGGCGCTTTTGGCTTCCATCCCCGCCATCCGCTCGGCCTCGACGCGAAGGTCCTGGGTGATCCGCATCGAGCAGAATTTCGGGCCGCACATCGAGCAGAAATGCGCGACCTTATGCGCGTCCTTGGGCAGGGTCTCGTCGTGGTACGACCGCGCCGTGTCGGGGTCGAGCGACAGGTTGAACTGATCCTCCCAGCGGAACTCGAAGCGCGCCCGCGATACCGCATCGTCGCGCAAGCGTGCCGACGGGTGGCCCTTGGCCAGGTCGGCGGCATGGGCCGCCAGCTTGTAGGTGATGACGCCGACCTTGACGTCGTCGCGGTTGGGCAAGCCGAGATGCTCCTTCGGCGTCACGTAGCAGAGCATGGCGGTGCCGAACCAGCCGATCATCGCGGCGCCGATCGCCGAGGTGATGTGGTCGTAGCCGGGCGCGATGTCGGTGGTCAAAGGCCCGAGCGTGTAGAACGGCGCCTCGCCACACTCGGCCAGCTGCTTGGTCATGTTGACCTTGATCTTGTGCATCGGCACGTGGCCGGGGCCCTCGATCATTACTTGGCAACCCTTGGCCCAGGCAATTTTTGTCAGCTCGCCCAACGTCTCCAGCTCGGCGAATTGCGCGGCGTCGTTGGCGTCGGCGATCGAACCGGGACGCAGGCCGTCTCCGAGCGAGAAGGACACGTCGTACTTGCGCATGATGTCGCAGATTTCTTCGAAATGCTCGTAGAGGAAGCTCTCGCGGTGATGCGACAGGCACCACCGCGCCATGATCGAACCGCCACGCGAGACGATGCCCGTGACGCGCTTGGCGGTCAGAGGCACGTGGTGCAAGATC
>JANXRT010000520.1 GCA_025356735.1 Acetobacteraceae bacterium
GACCGTCAGGATACGCTTCAACGTCGAAGGCACGCTCGACACGGTGCAGCAGACGCTGGCCATGATCGAGGCGGCGCGGCCCGCCATGTTCGTCGACAACCTGACGATCTCCGCGCCGGCGAATTTCGTGCGCGAGAAGCCGCCGCTGCTTGGCCTCGACATCGAGGTCATCGGATACTTGCGGAACGCGCAGCGATGACCCTGTCACCGCGGACCGCCCCCGCCTTCATCGCCCAGGTCGTCACCCCACTGGCCTGGCGTTTCGCGGTCGTGCTGGCTGCCGCGTCCACGCTCGCGGTCGCCTGGACTATCTCGCCGATGCGATCGGAGCCTGTCGTCCATGCGTCCGGCGCGGGCACGTCCATCCTGGCAGAGGCGGCCGCCGGCGCCGTGACGCCGGCGGCCAAGCTGTCCTATCCCGCTATCGCGGAGCACCCGCTGTTCTATCCGTCGCGATCGCCCTGGATAGCGCCGCCGCCGCCGCCACCCAAGCCCGTATCGGCGGCAACTAACTCCTTGACCGGCTACGCGGTTATCGGGGTAATCACCAGCGGAAGCGCGCGCAGCGCCCTTATCCGGCCTCCAGGCGCGAAAAAGACCATCACCATGGCGGAGGGACAGGAGCTTGATGGCTGGAAGCTGCAGGAAATCACGCGTGCCGGCCTGCGCTTCGGCGCCGGCGACGCCAGCTACGAGATGAAATTCCTGAAACCATCCGAGACCAGGCGATGACCTCCCCGCATCGACACCGGCTTTCTGCCCGGTTGCTGCGCGTCGTCGTCGCGGGCCTGCTTGCCGGCTGCGGCGGCCCCGGCCCGGAGCCGCCGGAGGCGGACGACCAGTCTTCGGCAACCGCCGCCCAGTCGCTCGGCTCGCCGTTCCTGTCACGTGGCACGGATCAGCCGATTTCCATGGCCGCCGGGTCGTCCGGCCACCGGTCGCTGGCCGCGGCCGAGATCGAGATCGGGACGGGGCGCTTCGTGAACCGGGGCGGCACCTCGTCGGCCACCCAGCAGATGGCGCTTGTCGGCAGCGACGTGACCCTCGATTTCACCAATGTCGACATACGCGACGTGCTGAAGAGCGTTCTGGGCGATCTGCTGAAGCTGTCCTACACGGTCGATCCCGCGGTTCAGGGTGCCATCACCCTGCAGACCGGCAGGCCGGTCGCGCGATCCGCAGTCATCGACGTGCTCAACACGACGCTGGGATTGAGCGGCGTCGCGCTGGTCTACCGGGACGGGTTGTACCTCGCGGTACCGGTGGCGAACGCGCTGCGCCAGGCGCCGTTGGGTGGGACGACCGGGTTCGTCACGCGCGTGGTGTCGTTGCAGTACGTGGCGGCGGGCGATCTGCAGCAGGCGCTGGAGCCGCTGGTGCCGCCGGGCGCGACGGTCCGGCCGGACCCGTCGCGCAACGTGCTGATCGTTTCCGGCTCGGCCAGGGACGTGGCCAGCATTCAGGAGAACATCGCCGCGTTCGATGTCGATAGCCTGCGCGGCCTGTCGTTCGCGCTGCTGCCGCTTGGGCACGGAAAGGCGCGCGACGTTGCGGCCGACGTGACCAAGCTGCTGAAATCCTCGGGCCAGTCGATCGCCGACACGGTCCGGGTGGTGCCGATCGAGCGGATGAACGCCGTTCTCGTCACCTCCATGCAGCCGGCCTATCTGCAGCGCGTGCGGGGATGGGTCGAGCGCTTTGATCGTGGCGACGGCCGGGGCGAGCAGCAGCTGTTCATCTATCGCGTGCAGAACGGGCGGGCCTCGGACATTGCGCGGGTGCTGCGCCGCGCACTCGGCATCGATGCGGTCGACGCGACGCGTGGCGATCCGCCGGAGCCGGCATCGTCCGACGGCGATGGCAGCCAGCAATCGTCGGCGATCCCGCCGCCGAGCGGTCTCGCCATCGTTCAAGGGACCCTGTCCGGCAACGTGCCAAGAAGCGATTCCCAGTCGAGGAACGATCCCTTGGCGAGCGTCGGCGTGGCGGCGACCCTCGCGGGCGGCGCCATTGCGGCCGTGACCGATGTCAGGGTGACCGCCGACCGGACCAACAACGCGCTCATCGTCACCGCGACCGCGCAGGAATACGCACCGATCGCCGCCGCGCTGGAGAAGCTCGACATCGCGCCGCTTCAGGTCCTGATCGATGCCACGGTGGCGGAAGTGACGCTCACCAACAAGCTGAACCTGGGCTTGCAGTACTACTTCAACTCCGGCGCCTTCAAGGGGGTCTTCGCACCGGGCGTGGCGCCCACGACGACGAGCTCGCTGCCGCAGACGGTGCTCGCAGGCTTTCCCGGCATAGGTTTCCTGTCTGGCTTGAACCTCGGCTATTCGTCCGGCGGCACCAACGTGATCTTGCAGGCGCTTGCCCAGCTGACCACGGTGCGCGTGCTTTCCTCGCCGAACCTACTCGTTCTCAATAACGGAACAGCACGCCTCCAGGTTGGCGATCAGGTTCCGATCGCTACCCAATCGGCAACCAGCACGCTGACCAACACCGCGCAGACGGTCAACTCGATCGCCTACAAGGATACCGGCGTGATCCTGAACATAACCCCGCGCGTCAACGCCAGCGGCCTCGTGCTGCTCGATATCTCGGAGGAAATCAGCCTGGCCACGCTGACCAGCTCGTCGAAGCTGGATTCACCGACGGTGTCGCAAAGGCGGGTGACGAGCTCGGTGGCGATCAACGACGGCCAGACCATTGGCCTTGCAGGGCTTATCTCGGACAACCGGTCCAAAGGCAATTCGGGCCTGCCGTGGCTAAAGGACTTGCCCGGGGTGGGTTGGCTGTTCGGTGTCAGGAACGATAGCATTACCCGGACCGAGCTGATCATGCTGATCACGCCGCACGTAATCCGCGGCCGCGACGAGGGCGACGCGGTGACGCAGGAATTGCGCCAGAAGCTGCGGTTGACCATCCCGATCGTCGCGCGCCAGCGATAGTCACGCCCGTTGGTCACGTTGGATACGACGGAGTCTGAGCATGGTTTCGCCATCGTCGCCGCTCTGTGGGCCGCGGCAATTCTCGCGGTCGTCATTCTCAGCGTGCTGCAGATCGTTCGCGCCGATGCCAGGCTCGGCCGTGGCCGCGAGGAGGTGGCGGAGATGAACGCCGCCGCCGATGCGGCCGTCAACATCACGATCCTGTCCCTGCTGGGACCTCAGGCGACGCAGCCTGCGGTCAACGCCGTGCCGTTCACGGTGCCGTTCGCCGGCTATACCGCCCGTGTCAGCGTCCAGGACGAGGCCGGCAAGATCGATCTAAACATGGCCAGCGTCGCGACATTGCGCGCCTTGCTGCTGGATGCCGGTCTCGACACCGGTTCGGCCAACGACATCGCGGACAGGATCCTCGCCTGGCGCGGAACCGTCGCCGACCGGTCCGACGGCGGCGACGACCGGTCGCCGACGCACCGGCAGCCGTTTCAGTCGGTCGAGGAGCTGCAACTTGTCGCCGGCCTGACACCGGAGCTGTACCGCCGGATCGCGCCGCTTGTCACCGTCTATTCGCAGACGCCCGGGATCGATCCGACCTATTCCAGCCTGCGCGTGGTCCACATCTTCAAGACCATCGATCCCAACGCCGAGGCGGCGTGGCTGCACATGGAGGAAATACGAGCCGGCCTCCGCCCGGCTGATCCCAGCCCAGGCGTCGCCCTCGGGCATGCGTTCACGATCACCGTGGAAGTGGAGGGTGCCGCGGCCGCGCGGGCGGCCAGAACGGCGACGATCCGCCTTACCGGGCATGCACAGGAGCCGCTGCTGATATATCGCTGGAATTAAAGGGATGAAGTCGGGGAGTTCCAGGGAGTGGCGGCCCCTTGGCACGGTTTGAAACAGAGCTCCGACCTTTTCTGCTATATACCAACGACTCACGGAGTCTGGTTTGAATTACGGCCGCCGAACAGTCGTTCAGCCGCCCCCAGCACCTTTGTCTGGTAGGATTGGTTTCGTAAGGGTGTGTGCGAATGGTAGTCGCCGATCGCACGCATCAGGTTGCCGTGCTCCTCCTGCAAATAGATGCGCAGGATCGCACCGGCGCTGGCGATGTTGAAGCACGGCTCGTTGATCAGACGGTTGCGGATGACACCTGGCGACAAGCCGATGCTCGATGCCAACGGCGCGATCCAGCGCGTATTGATCTGCATCACGCCCAGATCCGCCGAGGCGTCCGCATTCGGCGCGACCAGGCCGACACGTCCCCCCTCGACCCTCTCGATCGACGGCAGAACGCGTGGCGGCAAATGGTAAAATGTCGAGACGAGTGCTATACAGGCAAGATAAGGTGAAGCCATGTAAACGATCGATGGTTGCAGGTGACATGGAGCCGACAATGCTAGAACGGGGTTCGCATCGATGGCAAACAAATTGTATCGAATCGCAAGCAAACGGATTAAGGCGGGAAGGATCGCGCCGCCCGACGGCTGCCGGCGTGACAGGGCGCCATGCCTTGAGGCACGCGATGCGGGCTTCACGCTGCTGGAAATTCTCGTCGTCATCACCATCATCGGCCTGCT
>JANXRT010000521.1 GCA_025356735.1 Acetobacteraceae bacterium
AGCGAGGTGCGCCACCTCCGTGTGCCGACGGCCAGTCCAACTACAACCTTCGACGTCTGATCCGGCTGTGGCTGAACCTTGCCACCAGTTTTTCGCTGACGCCGCCGCGGTTGGCCGCCCTGGCCGGCGCCTGACCGGAACTACCGGAGCGTCGGGAAAGCGGCGAACACCGAAGCCGGCGGCCTGAACGACCGGTAGGCTGCGCCATCGGCGGCGAAAGCCTCGAACTGCGAGCCGGCGCGGGGCGCGGGGCGTTGCCACTGCGCCATGACGCGGCGCCGGTATGGCTCACCCAGCGCCGAGGTCTGCGAGTGATAGGCCGCCGCGGCCGAAGGCCAGGCGCCGGTCTGGACGAACAGCGTGTTCAGAAACCAGCCGGCATAGCGGGCGTTGGCGTGCGGATCGAATGCCTGGGCGAGGTCGGAGAAGGCATGCGGATGGTGCAACAGGTTGATCTGCATGCAGCCGACATCGACCGATTGGACCCCGCGGGCGCGAAGTTCCATGACCGCCGCGATGGCTCGGGCCTTGGTGGCGTAGAAATGGCCCTCGCCCTCGGCGTTGATCGTCCATGGCCAGGGGTTGAGTTTCCCCGCCTCGTCCGGGCGTCCGGTTTCAACGTTGGCGATGGCTTCGAGCAGCCGTGCGGGCAGCCTGGAGTCAAGTTCGGCCGCGGTGATGGCACGCTGGCACAGCAGCGCCTCCGGAGACATCGCGGCGGATGCCGGCGAGGCAAGCACCAGGGCCGCAAACATCACAAATAATCGCAGACGGTTCAATGACTTGGCCGCCTGCCCGGATGTCAAACGAAAAGGAAGTGCAAGCCGAGCACCATGGCGGCGACCAGGGACAAGGCGGCCAGCACCGGCCCGAGGCGCGGGATGGCGGAAGGACGGTCCCGGGCACCGGATGTGCGCCAGGCGGCATCGGCGTGGAGATGTTCGGCCATGAGGGATCCTCCCGCGCGGAGCATGGGCGCAAGCGCGATCGAAAAGCAAACACTTCGAAGGAACGCGTTGTGATTGCGGCTTCAACCGAAGGCGCCGACCTCGTGGGTGACGGCGGTTGCGATCTCCCGCACCAGCGCGAACAGCCGCCGGATCGGCTCGAATATTTCGACATGCTCCCGGAGGTAGGCACCCGGCGCGCGTTGGCCGGCCGGCTCGCCATAGTCGAACTCCGCGGTGGCGTCGGGGGCAAGGGGAAAAATCTCGGCCAGCAGGTTGAGCGCGGGCTCGATGTCGAGCTGCAGGATCGTCGCCTCCATGGTCGCGCGGGTGACGCCGTGGCGCGGCGAGAAATCGGGGATTTCGGTGGCGAGCAGCCAGATGCGGTGGATCAGCGCTAGCCGGATGGCGTGCAGCAACACCTCCCGGGTTTGCATCCGGGGCGCATCCGGCCAGGCGAAGCGCAGCGCCAAGTGGTCGGACTGGATGCGGCGGAACATCGACTGCGCAGACGCCCAGATGTTGAGCCGCTCCAGCGCCCGGGCAACGGACATCAGCGCCTCCCGACGCCCGGGTCTTTGGGTATGCGCCGCGCGGTCAAGCCAGATGCGCGGGTCGAGCGTGCCGATGACGGCGCTCAGCACCTCGATCTCGGAGTGGGCGAGGCCGTGGGCGGCGAGCTCGATCGCGCGGCGGAACCGGCGCGAATTCTGGTGCAGTTCGGAAAACTGCTCGGGATGGCGGGAAGCGGCGGTGCCGATGCCCTGCAGCGTGTTGGCGAACCAGCCGACCTGCTGCAGGATCGCGTTGTTGGGGATTGCGCGCAGCTCGCGCGGATGGCGGATGCGCGCCGCCCCGCCCATGCCGTCGCTTTGGCGCGATGCGGGGCGCGATCCGGTCGGGTCGATCAACGCCGGGCCGAACGTGCCAAGCAACGCGGCATAGCCGGCATCCTCGACCAGGCCGCTCATGCCGACGCGGATCGTCGCGAAGAAGTCGGCGGCGAAATCGGGTGCTGCGTAGATCGGGTCCTCGATCGGCCCGGCGGCTGGATGGAAGGCGTGGTCGGCGATGCCGGCGATGGTCGCCAGCGCCAGTTCCGGCGTGCCGAACAGCAAATAACCGTCGCCGCCCTGGAAGGCGCTTTCCTCGCGCACCGGCAGGCCGGCCCGGTTGAGCGCCTGGCGCGAGGCGGTCGGCGAGAGATATTTCAGCCGGTCGGCGAGCGAGTTGGGGTGGCCGCCACGCCCGATGCCCTCGCCATGGGTGTCGAACAGCACGACCTCGATCCCCTTGACGCCGTAGCGAGACAGGGTTTCGGCGATCTTCAGCCGCAGCCGCTCGATCAGGTAGCTGGCGGCGAGCTGGCCGACATAGCGGCCGGAATCCGAGTAGCCGAACTGCAAGGCCAGCCGGCCAGTGCGCTGCAGGTATTTTCGAAAATGCGGGCTGCGGAGGGCTTCCTCAAGCACATACGCGCCGTTCTCCAGCGCGTCCGCGGTCTCGAACAGAGGGCTGATCTCGATGTGCTCCTCAATCCCGAACAGCTTCGCCAGCCACAGCGCCGCGAGCAGCGTGTAGCCACTTTCGGTCTCGGCGATCAGGAAGCGCACCGGCACCGAGCCGTCGATGTGCTTTATTATCTGTGCCACCGTCATCATCAGCTTGGCGGCCGACGCCTGCTCGGTCAGCAGCGCGCCGAAATCGACGGGCGATGGCTGGACAGCATCGAGGGCGGCATTGATGGCGGCGAACAGGCCGCGGCGCCGGGCCGGGTCCTCCGGCGGATCGGCGATGCTCAGGCGTTGGCGGACGACGTTGTGCAGTTGAGCCGCGTTGAGCCGGACATGGGTGTGGGCGAGCGACAGGCCGTGCGCCACCAGCCCGGCACGGGCCACGCTGAGCGCCAGCTTCGTGTGCTCATCGGCGGCGGCCACCGCCGATGTGAACAACGCCAGCAGCGGCGCCGGGGTGATCAGCGCCGCGTCCCGGTGATCGATCAGGGCGTGCGCGAAGGCGGCGACGGCGGCGGGCTCGGGCTCGGCGGGGACCGTCTCGATCTGGCGATCCACCGCGGCGATGGCGATGGCGGTCCGGCCGGCCAGCGCCTCGGTACCGGGCAGAGCCTGGAACTGGGATTGCAGGCGCCGCAGCTGCAGCCGCTTCATTTCCAGGCGAAGCTTCAAGGTGTCCCACCAGCCGATGTCGGTGCGTCCGTCGGTGTCGTAGCCGACCCAGCTGGTCAGGATGATCGGCTTTGGCGTGAGCTCGGTCCAGCGATCCGGCCAGGAGCTGCGCGCGACCGACAGCAGCGCCGCGTTGAAGCGGTCGAGTGCGTCGCGGCCGCGCGCGATGGCGGCGTTGGCTTGGGCAAACTCCTCAGCCAACGTCGGCCGGCTCGGCCGGTGCGAGGCGAACGGCGGCGACGCCCGGCCGCAGGCGGCTTCGGCCAGCGCGTGCCCGACCGGCAGAGGTAGCGCGAAGGTCGGATGGGCGGTGAACACCGCCGCGAACCGCGAGCGCTCCACCGTGGCGCGGAACTGCGCCCACGGCACCGGGCTGTCGTTGGGGTCGGGGCGGTGCAGCGACTGCGCCAGCGCCACCAGCCTGGCGTCGTTCACTGCCGGTTCGGTGCCGCCGACGTATTTTCCAATTCGCTGTGCGCGGTCGGCGAAGGCGGCGTCACGCAGCTGGCGAACCAGCTCCTCGAGGGCCGTCTCCGGCAGGGCGCCGGTGTCAATCTGCCGGGTGATCGCCAGCGCGACCGACAGCACCGGGCTGCCGAACGGGTCCTCGGCGGCGCGTTGCATGGCGCGGGCAGTGAGGTCGAGCAGGTTTGCGGCCAGATCGTGCGGGGTTTCGTCCATGGGCGATCATGGCAAGCGAGAAGCCGGCTCGGCAAGGGCTTGTTCGCAGTTGCAGCAAACTACTTTTGCTCGCCGCGCGGATGGCCGAACAGAGGATCACCCCCCCAGCATCGGTGGTATGCAACGGCGAGTTGATGCCTGCTTGGTCGGAATGCCGGTTTCGTCAGGGATCCCACTTTGTCGGGCAGACAGAGGCTATCCGTGCGAACCAATCGCTTCAACCCGTGCGATGCAGATCAGCGAAGCCACCGCGCAAGGAAGCTCTCGCGCGGGCCAACAGCGAGGCCGCCAACCCACATGGTTCCGGCGCTGAGCACGATGGCCGGGCCGGCCGGAATGTCGAAGTGGAACGACAGCAGCAGGCCGGCATAGGCCGAGATCACCGCGATGGCGACGGAGGCCTGGATCTGTCCTCCCAGATGCGGCGAAAAATGCCGGGCGGCGATCGCCGGCAGCATCATCAGCCCGACCGACATCAGCGTGCCGAGTGCCGCGAAGCCGCCGACCACGGCGAGCACCACCAGGGCCATGAAGGCGAGGTGCCACACCCCGCCGCGCCCGCCGGCCGCGCGCAGGAAGCCGGGATCGAAACTCTCCAGGATCAACGGCCGCCAGATCAGCGCCAGGCCTGGCAGCGCGATGGTGGCGACGCCGGCCATGCTGACCAGCGCCGCGTCATCGACCGCCAGCACGCTGCCGAACAGCAGGTGGGACAAATCGACGCCGCGCTGGGCCGAGACCAGCGCCACGCCAAGTGCCAAGGCCAGCAGATAGACGCCGGCGAGCTGGCTGTCCTCGCGCCCGCCGGTGGCGCGAGTCAGCCAGCCGGCGAGGATGGCGACGCCGAGCCCGGCGATGATCCCGCCGGCGCCCATGGCGGCAAAAGACAGCCCGCCGAACAGCGCGCCGAGCGCGATGCCGGGCAGGATGCCGTGCTGCAGCACGTCGCTCATCAGGCTCATGCGGCGCAGCACGAGGAACACGCCAAGCGGCGGGCCGGCCAGCGACAGAGCGACGCAGCCGGCTAGCGCGCGGCGCATGAAGCCAAGTTCGAACGGCGCGATCAGGACGTCGAAAATCATCAGGCAGCGGAGTGGGAGAGGCTGTCTTCCGCCACGCCGAAGCTGGCGCGGGCACGGTTCGCGGGTGACAGCGCGACGGTGCTGGGACCCCAGGCGATGCACCCGCCCGCCATCAGCAGCGTTTGCGGAAAATACCGCAGGATGAAGCCGGTATCATGCAAGACCGCGATTACCGTGCGGCCTTGCTGATGCCATCTCAGCAGGATGTCGAGCAGGTCGGCAGCCGTGCGCTCATCGACGGCGCCGAACGGTTCGTCGAGCAGCATCACCGGCGCGTCCTGCACCAGGAGCCGGGCGAACAGGGCGCGCTGGAGCTGCCCGGCCGACAGCGCGCCGATCGGCTTCGCGGCAAGGTCGAGAATGCCCGTTGCCGCCAGCGCGGCCTCGCCCGTGCCCCGCATCGATGCCGAGATGTTTCCGAAGGCGCCGGTGCGCCGCCAATGGCCGAGCCGCACCAAGTCGCCGCAGGAAATCGGAAAGCCGAGGTCGAGTTCGGCCCGTTGCGGCAGCAGCGCGATTGCCGCGGGCGCCCCATCGAAGGCATGCGCGGCTGTGTTGCCGCGCGGCATGGCGTCCATGGAAGGCTGTAAATCGAAGTG
>JANXRT010000535.1 GCA_025356735.1 Acetobacteraceae bacterium
CCGGTGACCTGCGAGGACGAGGTGGCGGCCGCCTACGCCGCCGCCGGGATACGCGCGGCGATCAGCGTGCCGCTAGTCAAGTACGACCGGCTAGCAGCGGTGCTGACCGTCCACAGCCGCGAGGCCAGGCGCTGGACGGACGAGGAGGCGGTGCTGGTGCGAGAGGTCGCCGACCGCATCTGGTCCGCGGTCGAACGGGCGCGGGCCGAGGCTGGGCTGCGGGAGGCCAAGGCGACGCTGGAGCAGCAGGTGACCGAGCGCACGGCGGCGCTGCGGGCCAGCGAGGCAAGGCTGCGGACGATCTTCCAAACCAGCCACCAGCTTCAGGGCGTGGTCGCGCTCGACGGCACCCTGCTCGACGTCAACGCGGTCGGCCTCCGATCGATCGCCGCGACGTTGGCCGACGTCGTCGGCAAGCCTTTCGCGGACGCGCCGTGGTTCGCCGGCACGCCCGGCATGTCGGACGACGTGCGGCACAGCATCGCCATGGTCGCCGCCGGGGAGAAGGTGCACCGGCACGTCGTCGTCAACCTGCCCACCGGTGTGCGTTCGTTCGACTTCACCATGCGCCCGATGCATGACGAGCACGGCGCGATCGTCGCCATCGTGCCCGAGGCGGTCGACACCACGGAGCACCGCCAGGCGGAGGACGCGCTGCGCCAGAGCCTCAAGATGGAGGCGGTCGGCCAGCTTACCGGCGGCATCGCACACGACTTCAACAATTTGCTGCAGGGCATCACCGGATCGCTCGACATGGTGCTGCGGCGAATCGCCAAGGGCCGTACTGGGGACCTCGACCGGCTGATCGCCGGCGCGAAAGCCTCGGCCGACCGGGCCGCGGCGCTGACCCACCGGCTGCTGGCGTTCTCGCGCCGCCAGCCGCTCGACCCCGGGCCGGTCGATGCCAACCGGCTGGTGCGGTCGATGGAGGACCTGCTGCGCCGGACCATGGGCGAGGCGGTCGAGCTCGACCTGACGCTGGAGCCTGCGCTGTGGAGCACGCTTTGCGACCACAACCAGCTGGAGAACGCGCTGCTCAACCTGGTCATCAATGCCCGCGACGCGATGCCGGACGGCGGTGCCATCAGTATCGAGAGCAGCAATTTCGAGCCGGCCGAGGCGTCGGCGGCGCGCGCCCTCGGCCTCGGGCCCGGCGAGTATATCCGCATCCGCGTCACCGACACCGGCATCGGCATGGCGCCCGAGATCATCGCGCGGGCGTTCGATCCATTCTTCACCACCAAGCCGACCGGCGAGGGCACCGGGCTCGGCCTGTCGATGATCTACGGCTTCACGCGCCAATCCGACGGCAGCTGCCGGATCGACAGCGAACCCGGCCGCGGCACGACGATGACGCTGTACCTGCCGCGCCACCATGGCGAGACGGCAGAGGACCCGGGGCTGGCCCGGGCGGAGGACGCGGCCGAGGCCGAGCACGGCGACGTGGTGCTGGTGGTCGAGGACGAGCCGGTGGTGCGGGCGCTGGTGGTCGAGGTGCTGCGCGAGCTTGGCTACGACGCCCTGGAGGCGGAGGACGGCGTGACCGGGCTCGATATGCTGCGCTCGGCTCGGCATATCGACCTGCTGGTGACCGATGTCGGGCTGCCGGGGCTGAACGGCCGCCAGATGGCGGACGCGGCGCGCGAGCTGCGGCCGGAGCTCAAGGTGCTGTTCATGACCGGCTACGCCGAGAACACGGTGGCGGCCAGCGGGTTTCTCAAGCCGGGCATGGCGATCATCACCAAGCCTTTCGCCATGGATGCGCTGACGACGCGTATTCGGGGGATGATCGCGGCAGGACAGCACGGGGCTCTGCCCCAAACCCCGCCGGGGTAGCGCCCCGGGGCGCTACCGTTAAGTAGAGGGGTTCAAAGGGGCGACGGCCCCCCAATGCCTGAAGGTGGGCGGGGTTTGGGGCAGAGCCCTATGCTTTCTGCCTACGGCGTTTCGCATCCGGTGGCGCAGCACCGGCCGGGTTGCTTGGAGACGCGTTTTCCCTCGTCCGCGATTCCCCGATCGAGCAGGCTTTCGACCAGGGCGACCTTTTCCATCACCGGGTAGTTGCGCCAGATCTCGCGCTTCATCGCCTCCGGCGAGCCGCCGCCGTGCAGCGAGATGACCGAATACCATCCGGCCTGGTGCGACACCGTGAGATCCTCGACGAGGCGCGAGACCTCCAGCCGCTGCTCGGCCGGGATGTCGGCGCGCCCGCCGAGCACCGCGGCGAGGGAGGCGCGGGTTTCCGGGTTGTGGTCCTCGTCGGGGCCAGGCAGAGCGACGATCAGGCCGCCGGAGACATAATGCGCGAGGCGGTGCATGTCGTAGATCTTGGTCGCCAGCAGCAGCTTGCCGATGTTGGAGAACACGGCGTCCGGCATCACCGAGCCGGCCGGGTCGGTGGTGCAGTAGACCGAGGAGGCGACGCCGCAGGCAAAGAAGCTTTCGGTGATGGTGATCAGCTCGACCATCGCCTCGCGGATGTGGCCGTGCTCGTTGGGATTGAGGCCGTTGGCGTCGATCATCAGCGCGCCGGCGCCGATCAGCAGGTCGCCGAAGCCGGCGCGGGCGCCGATGCAGGAGTGGCGGTGGTGGGTGGCATAGCTGGTGGTCAGGAAGCCGCCCTCCTCGTGCTCGCCGGCGAGAAATATCTTGTCGTGCGGCACGAACACGTCGTCGAAGATCACGACCCCCGTGGACTGGCCGTATCGGCCCGAGAATTTGGCGGCGGCCTCGCCGGGCCGGCCGGCGGGGCGGGCGACGATGGTGACGCCGGGGGCATCGACCGGCACGGCGCAGCATACCGCGCAGGCGGCGTCTTCCTTGGTATGGGTGCGGCAGGGCATCACCAGGAACTCGTGCATGTAGGGCGCGCCGGTGACGATCGCCTTGGTGCCGCGGATGACGATGCCGTCGGGCCGGCGTTCGGTGATGTGGACGTAGGTGTCGGGGTTGGCCTGCTGGCCGGGGCGCTTCGAGCGGTCGCCCTTGGCGTCGGTCATGGCGATGCCGAGCGTCAGGTCACGGTCCTGGGCGTCGTGCATATAGGATAGAAAACGCTGCGAGTAGTCGGTGCCGTGCACCTCGTCGGTGCGTTTCGTGGCCTGGAAGATGCCGTTGAAGCCGTCATGGACGAGGTAGCGCTGGGCGCAGCCGGAGGTGCGGCAGACCAGCCGCACGGCTTCAAGCTTGTGCAGCAGGTCGGTCGAACTCTCGTCGATATGCATCATCCGGTTGATTGTTTTTCCCGACGTGCCCTGGACCGCCGTCATGATTTTTCGATGTTCGGGTATGTGGGCGAAATCGTAGGTGACGCCGATGGCGTTGATGCCGGGCGCCAGCGACGGCTCGTCGGCGACGCTCTCGACGCGTTGGCCGTTGACGAACACGCGCGGATGGTAGGCGCGCAGCGAGTCCCGGAAATCGGCGGCGGTCATCAGCATTGTCTTTTCCCGCGCTGGTTCAGTTGCGGATTTTGCCTGGGAACGCCGGCGGCGTAAATCAGGCGCAGCATGTTGGAGGGACGCGCATGGAGAACACCCGAACGGGCGAGGCGGACGGCATCGTGTGGTACTACGATGTGATTTCGCCCTACGCCTATCTCGTGCTGTCGCGGATCGAGGCGTTGGCCGTGGGTCGGAACGTACGCATGCGGCCAGTCGTGCTCGGCGCGGTGCTGTCCCATTGGGGCCAGCTCGGCCCGGCGGAAATCCCGCCCAAGCGGCTGCATACCTACCGGCAGTGCCAGTTCCTCGCCGGCCAGGCCGACGTGGCGTTCCGCTTTCCGCCGCGCCACCCGTTCCGCTCGCTGGACGCGCTGCGGCTGCTGACCGCGCTCGACAGCCGGCCCGACGCGGTTCGCGCCGTTTTCGATTTCGTATGGTCCGAGGGACGCGATGTCAGCGACCGCGACGAGCGCGATGCGCTGTGCCGGACGCTTGGTATCGACGATTACGAGGCGCTGATCGCGCGCACCGACGCCAAGGCCAGGCTGCGGAATGGCACGGAGGACGCGATCGCCGCCGGCGTGTTCGGGGTGCCGACCCTGGCTGTCGGCGGCGAGCTGTTCTGGGGGCTGGATGCGATGCCGATGGCGCTGGCCTACCTCGACGATCCCGGCCTGCTCGGGCGCGGCGAGATGGCGCGCATTTCCGCATTGCCGACCGGAGTCGAGCGCCGGGCTGGGTGAGGCGTCCGCACCCAGGTTAGCAGCGGCCACAAACATGGGCTGAACGACCACCTTGTCCTGGAATAGGTTCGTTCACCGCCCATTTCGTGGTAGTGGAGTTACCGATGAACTACGAGCATTTCTTTCGCCGTCAGCTGGACGGCTTGCGGGTGGCGGGCAACTACCGGGTGTTTGCCGACCTGCAGCGCCGGGCGGGTTTGTTCCCGGCGGCAACGCACTTTGCGCCTGGCGGCCAGTCGCCGGTGACGGTGTGGTGCTCGAACGACTATCTCGGCATGGGCCAGCATCCGGCGGTGATCGCGGCGATGCACCAGGCACTCGACGAGTGCGGCGCCGGCGCGGGCGGCACCCGCAACATCGCCGGCACCAACCACTACCACGTGCTGCTGGAAGCCGAACTCGCCGACCTGCACGGCACCGAGGCCAGCCTGCTGTTCAACTCGGGCTACATGTCGAACTGGGCGACCTTGAGCACGCTGGCCGGTCGGCTGCCGGGCTGCGTCGTGCTGTCGGACGAGCTCAACCACGCCTCGATGATCGAGGGCGTGCGCCACAGCCGGGCTGCCAAGCACGTTTTCCGCCACAACGACCCGGCCGACCTCGAGCGCAAGCTGGCGGCGCTTGATCCGGCGGTGCCCAAGCTGGTGGCTTTCGAGTCGGTCTATTCGATGGATGGCGACATCGCCCCGATCGCCGCCTTCTGCGATGTCGCCGACCGCTACAACGCGATGACCTACCTCGACGAGGTGCACGCGGTCGGGCTGTATGGCGCGCAGGGCGGCGGCATCGCCGAGCGCGAGGGCGTTGCCCATCGGCTGACGGTGATCGAGGGCACGCTGGCCAAGGCGTTCGGCGTGGTTGGCGGCTACATCGCGGGCTCGGCGGCGCTGTGCGACTTCGTGCGCAGCTTTGCGTCGGGCTTCATCTTCACCACGGCGAGCCCGCCTGCGATCGCTGCCGGGGCGCTGGCGGCGGTGCGCCACCTCAAGGCGAGCGGCGCCGAGCGGGCGATGCATGCCGAGCGGGTGGCGAGCGTGCGCCGGTGCCTGGATGCGGCGGGGGTGCCGCACCGGGCGAACGCCAGCCACATCGTGCCGGTGATGGTCGGCGACGCAGTGCTGTGCAAGGTGATCAGCGACCGGCTGCTTGACCAGTTCGCGATCTACGTCCAGCCGATCAACTACCCGACGGTGCCGCGCGGCACTGAGCGGCTGCGCATCACGCCCTCGCC
>JANXRT010000003.1 GCA_025356735.1 Acetobacteraceae bacterium
CCGCGGTCGGGTTGGCATTAAATTTTTTCTTTTGAAACAAATAGACATTGCATTAGCGGATTCTTCTGACTAAACGGTAACTTAACCATTGATATAAACCCACAGAAAGGATCATTTTCTAGATGAATATGTCCATCAAGATCATGGGAGTGGCTTTGGCTGGCTTGCTCCTGGCAACTGCATTCGTGCCCGCCGCCAACGCCGCGGCGATCAATTTGGCGCCAATCTACGGGACCGCTTCGCAGTCTTCGACCGCCTATGATTCTCCGGGCTACAACGGCAGTGGTCCGGCCAGCCGCGCGATCGACGGCGACACCAGTGGGGACTACTACCATGGGTCCGTCAGCCATACAGGCTATGATCGGACGGCGTTCTGGCAGGTTTCCCTCGGCGCAAATTTCGCACTGAGTGAAATCACCATCTTCAATCGTACCGATTGTTGCACCGACCGTCTGACGGATTTCACCGTCAGCATCACCGATGCGAGCAATGCAACCGTGTTCTCGCAACACTATGCAGGGCCGGTGCTTCCGTCACTCGACATCGCGCTGGCGCCCGGAACCGCGGGCGAAACCGTAAAGGTGCAGCTGGACGGCCAGAACTACCTGCATCTGGCTGAAGTCGAGGTATTTGGCACCGATGTGCCGGAACCTGCCTCCTACGCCCTTCTGGCTGCCGGTCTACTTCTTGTCGGCGGCCTCAAGATCCGCGGCCATCAGGTCTAAGCCAAAGCCGTCGCATAGCCTGATGGCGAAAGCCGTCGCATAGCCTGATGGCGAAAAGCGAGTTCATCTGAATAAACACACCGGCTGACGTGTGACCACGCGTCAGCCGGTGTGATCAAGTCCGATATCAAGCACGGCGACGCTGTGCGTCAGCCAGCCGATTGAAATTAGATCAACGCCGGAGGCCGCGATTGCCGGCGCGGTCGCCGGCGTGATCCGGCCGGAGGCTTCGGTGACCGCCCGGCCGGCAACGATCGCCACCGCCTGGCGCAGCGTCTCCGGACCCATGTTGTCGAGCAGCACCGCATCGACGCCCAGCGTCATCGCCTGATCCAACTGCTCCAGCGTATCGACCTCCAGCTCGATCTTGACCAGGTGGCCGACCGAAGCGCGTGCCTGCTCGACCGCGGCGCGGATGCCGCCGGCGATCGCCACGTGGTTGTCCTTGATCAGCACCGCATCATCGAGGCCGAACCGGTGGTTGCTGCCGCCGCCGACGCGCAGCGCGTATTTCTGCGCTGCGCGCAATCCGGGCATGGTCTTGCGCGTGCAGCAGATGCGCGCCCGGGTTCCGGCCACCGCATCGACGATCGAGGCGGTCGCGGACGCGATGCCGCTGAGATGGCTGAGGAAGTTCAGCGCCACCCGCTCGGCGGTGAGTATGCCCCGCGCCGGTCCGCTGATTTCGGCTATGATGTCGCCCGGCACGATGCGCGAGCCGTCCGGCAGCCGGGTCTCAAACTGAATACGGGGGTCCATCAGCCGGAACGCCGTCATCGAAAAGTCCAGCCCGGCGACGACGCCCGACTGGCGCGCGGCCAGCACGCAGCGTGTTTCGGCATTCGCCGGCACGATGCTGTCGGTGGTGAGGTCGCCCGCGCGTCCTAGATCCTCCAGCAGCGCCGCACGCACCGAAGGCTCGATCATGATCGCCGGCAGCGGCGGTATGCTCATATCGAGAGCATCCTTTCGACTGCAAGCCTTGCCCGCGCCGCCATGCTGGGATCGATAGTCACCTCATGCGTCAGCGTCTCGAGCGACCGGCGGATGCCGGCGAGCGAAATGCGCTTCATGTGCGGGCACAGGTTGCACGGCTTGACGAACTCGACTTTCGGATGGTGCACCGAGATGTTGTCGGCCATCGAGCATTCGGTCACCAGCACCACGCGGGCCGGCTGGTGCTCGCCGACCCAGTTGGTCATGTCGGCGGTGGAGCCGGCGTAATCCGCCTCGGCCACGACGTTGGGCGGGCATTCCGGATGGGCCAGCACGACGACGCCCGGATAGTCGATCCGCACCTGGCGGATGTCGGCCGGGGTGAACCGCTCATGGACCTCGCAATGCCCGGCCCAGGCAATGATCTCGACTTGCGTCTGCCTGGCGATGTTCTGGGCCAGATATTCGTCCGGCAGCATGATGACGCGCGGCACGCCGAGGCTTTCTACCACGCGGCGCGCATTGCCCGAGGTGCAGCAGATGTCGCTTTCGGCCTTCACCGCCACCGAGGTGTTGACATAGGTCACCACCGGCACGCCGGGATAGCGTTGCCGCAGCAGCCGGACGTCGGCGGCGGTGATCGACTCCGCCAACGAGCAGCCGGCGCGCAGGTCGGGAATAAGCACCGTCCGCGCGGGATTGAGCAGCTTTGCCGTCTCGGCCATGAAGTGCACGCCGGCCAGAACGATGATCTCGGCATCCACCTTCATCGCCTCGCGCGCCAGGGCCAGGCTGTCGCCGGTGATGTCGGCGACACAATGAAAAATCTCGGGCGTCTGGTAGTTATGCGCCAGGATGACGGCGTTGCGCTCCCGCTTCAGCCGCAGGATGGTGTCGATGTCGTCGGCGAAGACCGGCCATTCAATGAGCGGAATGACGCGGCGCACCCGCTCATACAGCGGGGAGATCCTGTCGAGCACCGAAGCATGGGTCATTTCTGCCTTCTGCGTTGCCTCTTATGCTGACTATGAGCATTATAGGCGGGAGGGTCAATGACCCGAGCTGCTCGGCTAGATCGCCCGCGACAGCGGCAGCTTGGTGCCGGCGATGGCGCGTTCCATTTGCACCTCGCGGCGAAACCGGAACAGCTTGGCCGGCCGGCCACCGGTCTCGGCCATGGCGGCGCCGGTTTCCTCGACCAGGTGCTGCTGCTCGATCAGCCGGCGAAAATTCTGCTTGTGCAGATGCCGCCCCGCCAACGCCTCCACGGTGCGTTGCAGCTGCAGCAGGGAAAATTCCGGCGGCATGAGTTCGAAAACCACCGGCCGGTACTTGATCTTGGCCCGCAACCGGGCAATGGCGGTGGCGAGGATGCGGCGATGGTCGTGCAGCATCGGATCGCCGGGCACCGGCATCGAGGCGTCGATGCCGAACGCCGAGGCCTCGGGCACCAACTCGGCTTCATACAGCATCTCATAACGCTGCAGGACTAGGTCCTCGTTCCAGCCGTGTCCGTCGAGTCCGAAGATCAACCCCGCGCGCAACATCCGGTCGCGTTTGCCGGCGATGTCCGGCCCGGCTTCAACCCATCGGCGCAGGCAGGGAGCGATGCGCTGGCCGACGATCGCCGGACCCTGGCCGCGCGCATCCTCCCAAGGGAAATAGCTGTACCAGCTGCGCCAATGCACCTCCATCGCCGTGCGCGTTTCCCGCGTCAGGCCAAGGTAGCTGATCGAGATCGCACGTCGGCCGACGCGCTCGGCGGTGCGGTCGCGGTCGGCGAAGGTGTAGAGCTGCTCGACATAGCCGAGCGGATGCCGGGTCTG
>JANXRT010000024.1 GCA_025356735.1 Acetobacteraceae bacterium
CCCTTGATCTTTTTGCCCGCATCAAAGCCAGGCGGATCGATCGAGATCCCCCTTTTTCCGCACTCTTGACGCTCTGGCTGTCGATGATTGCCGCTGTGGGGCTGCTCTCGCGTCCAGCCAGTTCCCGGCAGCGGACATACAGCGTGTGATGGATGCGATCGATCGTGCCATCGTCGCTCCAGCGGCAGAAATAGTCGTTCACCGTGCTGCGCGGCGGCAAGTCTTTCGGCAACGAGGCCCACTGGCAGCCTGTGCTGAGATATACATCAGTCCATTGACGACATCGCGGACAACAACTGTGCGCTTGTTGCCGCCCCGCTTGGCGGGCGGGATCAACGGGCCGCTGACCGACCACTCCTCGTCCGTCAGGTCGCTCGGATGCCGCAGCCTGCTGCGGTCATAGCGACCGCGGTTCTCGTTCGTCCACATCTAGCGGCTCCTGCGAATCCAACCGCCGCAAGTGAGTTACATGTGATTCCAATGATTCAAAATGTTCCCAGATGGACGCTAAGCTTCGGTTTCAATGAGTCCCACTTCAGTGCTGATTCACTTTTTTAGGGCCAGTGGGCAGATCGGCGACGGAGCCGCACTTCTTCTATTTGGCGATGGTCTTCTGGTTGACGCCGTATTGGGCGGCCAGAGTCCTCAGGCTCGCTTGACTATGTTGTATCACTCGACAGACTGCCTGTGTCGTTGCGGCACATCCGTGGAGAACTTGGCCCCTAGCCCTTCCTTCCAGTCCAAGGACGATGATGCACCCTCAAAGCCTGGGATTGAACATCTGGCGGTGGCCCTCTGGTTTTCCCTGTTCGGCTCCGCCGCCAGGGCCTAGAATCCTCCGCGCAACGGGCGGAAGAAAGCCTGCACATCGCGGGCCAGCGCCTCGGGCTGCTCCATCGCCGCGAAGTGGCCGCCCTTCGCCATCGCCGTCCATTGCCGGATGTCGGTATAGGTCTGCCCGGCGATCGAGCGCGGCGGGCGGCGGATCTCCCTGGGGAACGCGGCGTAGCCCATCGGCACGTCGATGGTGCGGCCTGGTGGGATCGGCGAGGGCGCATGCAGCCGGGCATAATAGGGCCAGAACGAGGAGCCGATGGCGCCGGTGAACCAATAGAGCGAGATGTCGGCGAGCAGCGTGTCACGCGCCACCGCGCTCTCGGGATCGCCGTCATTGTCGGTCCAGGCATAGAACTTCTCGACGATCCAGGCGGCAAGCCCGGCCGGCGAGTCGGTCAGGCCGTAGGCGAGGGTCTGCGGCCTTGTGCCCTGGATCCACTGGTAGCCGGTTTCCTCCCTGAGGAACTCCGTCATCTCGGCCTGGTAGCGCGCCTCGTCCGGTGTCGGGTTGGCCGGCGGCGGCTGGTCGGGGCGGATGTAGAGCAGGTTGAGGTGGATGCCGGCGACCTGCTCGGCGCGGCGCACGGCCATGGAGGTGGCGGTGAACGCGCCCCAGTCGCCGCCCTGCACCCCGTATCTCGGATAGCCCAGCACCTGCGTCATCAGATCGGAGAATGCGTCCGCCATCTCGGCGATGCCGAAGCGTTCCTGGCCGGGCTGGAACGACAGCCCATAGCCCGGCAGCGACGGCGCGATGACGGTGAAGGCATCGGCGGCATCGCCGCCGAAGCGCGCCGGATCGGTCAGGCGCGGCAGGATGTCGATGAACTCGAACACCGAGCCCGGCCAGCCATGCAGCAGCAGGAGCGGCTTCGGATCGGGACCTTTGCCCTGCACATGCAGGTAATGCAGGTCGATGCCGTGCATCGGCACCTTGAACTGCGCAAAGGCGTTGAGCCGGGCCTCCTGCGCGCGCCAATCGAAGCCGCTTTGCCAATGCGCCAGGAGACGGCGCAGGTAGCCAAGATCGGTGCCATAGGCCCAGGGCGCACCCGGCGTCTGGTCGGGAAAGCGCGTGCGGGCCAACCGGTCGCGCAGGTCGGCGATGTCGGCATCCGGAAAATGCAAGGTGAACGGCGCCGGAGACGAGGTCATGGCGTTTAGCTCCCTGCTTGTATCGGCGGCGCGGCGGGCTCAGTCATCCGCTGACCTTCCGGTGGCTCTGACGAGCTGTCAATATCACCTCTGGGAATACTGTTACTGGAGGTAATCGGGCGGCAAGTAACCAGAAAAAGTTGTGATCGCGCCTTATGCCAGGGTTACCGCAATTGAGCAGAATGGCGGAGTTCTGCAGTTTTAGAGGCAGCGGCTCCACTGGCCGGTCCTCCAAGCTGGCATCGTAGAGGGATCCGGCCGGCACGACCGGAACGACGTTCCAAGAACCGTCATTGGCACCAGGAATGTCCGGAGACCGCACGATCCAGGCGGCCGGGACCTTGCGTCGTTGCCGCCTGCCCAAACTTCCTGCCATGTTTGTCGTCGATGACGCTGCCGCTAATATCCTCCGCCATATCTGGCAGGATCAGGGCGAGCCGCCCGCTCTCGTCGAGTTGCGCCGGCACTTCCCATTGCTCGCCGACAAAACTAAGGCGTGATCTTGCCTGCAGGCAATCATCGGCTGGACGCTACGACCCGCTCCGGAGCCGAGCCGGGATCCAAGAAAACCAAACCAAAGAGCGGCTCTGGTTCATCCTCCGACGTCTCGGATGATTGGCTAGAACCGCTTGGCAATGCCGGCATACACCACAAGGTTGGGTGCACTGCGGTTGAGCCCGATGTTGGTGCCGGCATCTAGCGCCAAGGTGGGGGTGACCGAGTAGGACAGGCCGAAGTCAGCGGTGTAGATCGGCTTGATCGCCGCATCGACCCCGGCTGCGCCATAAAGTTCGACAAACCCCGCAACCCGATCGGCCAGGGGAAAGCCGACGTTGAGCGCCCCGGCCGCATTGCCATGCATGCCATTGTCGTTGGCGTTCTTGAGCACGTCGATCTCGGTCTGTATGCCAAAAGTCATTTTATAGGGGAGGTTGAAAACCAATGGCGCGATGAGGCCATATTCCACCTTTCCATTGCCAAGATTGGCAGTGGCGGTGGGTATTTTGACATAGGGGATCGCGGCGAGGACGACACCGCCACCGTCGTCGCCAAGCAGATTGACCTTCAAATAGCCGGTGATTTCACCAAACCCTGCGGTGTGGCTCGACGTGCCGTTGGCGCGCGACCATTGTTGCTGATAGCCGCCGATCTGAACCGCGACATCGACGCGGCGGGCGAGGCCGTATTTCAGCACCGGGTCCAGCGTTTGGAAGCTGCCGGTCGGTCCGCCAAGATTGCTGTGGCCATAGTTCGCGAGGTCCATTTCGACCTGGACGTAACCGCCTGGCACGGTGAATGGCGAGAAGCTTCTGCTCGGGCGGTCGGCGGAAAAGTCTCGGATCTCCTCGGCAGGTTGCGCGTCCATCGCGACAGCGACCGGCAACGGCAGAGCCCAGGCCAAGGCAACACCAGCGTAAGCCAAAGGATCGCGGATCATGAAGACCTTTGCCAAGGCGGTTAGGGGTCGCTGCACGATTTGTTCGAAACTGCACGCCAAGCCGAAACCTAAGCAATGTCAGGGGCTTTCAGAGGTTCGTTTATGAACGGAATCGGGATTGACGGCAAAATTAGGTGATTTGCCTTTCAAAACCCTCTTTCAGAATGGCTTTCGAAAGCAATCGAATTTGACAGGGCTACCATCGTGCAGTTTCGAACAAACCGTACGGCGATCCCGATCAGCGCCGTACCAGCCGCAAGGATTTCGAAGTCAAAAACCTGGCAGGCGCGGCTGTGCTCGCGTTCACTACTTGCGCCAGCCGCTTGATCGATGCCCGCATCTCGGTCGCATCCAGGCTTGCGAACCCGAGCCGCGCCGCCGCCACCGGCTGGCCATCGGTTGCGAACAGTCGTCCAGGCAAAATCCTGAGCTTTTGCTGAGCGGCAATGCCCTCCAGCGCCGCCATGTCGACGCGGGCGTCGAAACGGCCCCACACCGCCAAGCCGCCTTCGGGCACCACGAACTCCGTCGTTCCGCCCAGTGCGGCGGCAAGGCAGGCGCAGAAGTCCCGCCGCCGCCCGGTCGATGAACTCCGTCGGCGCGGCCAGATAGCCGATCCGCCGCAACGGCGACAGCAACTTCGATAACGATCCGACACAGACGACCTTGCCGCGCCAGTCCGCACTTGCCAGCGGCAGCAGCGGACGGTGCGCGAAATGGAACTCGTGATCGTAGCCGTCTTCCAGGATCGCGAACCCAAACTGCTCGGCCAACGCTAGCAGATGCATCCGACGCTCCGGCCGCATCACGACCGTCGTCGGAAACTGGTGATGCGGCGTGACATACACGGCACTCACCCGGCGCCACCGGCACAACGCCTCAAGCTCGTCGAGCCGCATCCCCTCATGATCCAGGCCGACGCTCGCGACCTCGGCGCCCACCGCCCGGAATGCCTCGCGCGCCGGCGGATAGCTCAGGCTTTCCAGCACCGCCGTGTCGCGAGCGCCGGACAGCAGCCTGGTCGCAACGAAGATGCCCATCTGCGTGCCGCGCACGATGCAGATGTTGTCTGCCGAACAGGCGATGCCGCGATCGACGGACAGCATCGTCGCGATCGCGATCCGCAACGCCTCGCTGCCGCGCGGGTCTCCGTAGGCGAGCCGGTTGCCGCTCGACCGGGCGAGCAGGACGCGGCGATACATTCTGGCCAGGGCGTCGGCCGGCAGCAGCCGGCCATCGGGCAGGCCGTCGTCGAAATGCAGCCAGCCGGCGTCCGCGGCGAACGGGGATAGGTCCGGTGCCGACCGACGCAGCACGAAGTCGGGCCGGTCCGGCACGCGCGCCACGCTGGCTGCCTCAGGCGGCGTGGTAGGTGTAGCGAACCGCAATCATCGGCGGCTTGGATTGCAATCATCCGCCGGTCGTGCCCGGAATCATTGCAACGGGTTTGAGGGGTCTGGCCCACAATCACGGCACGTGGGCGCATAAACTCTGCAACTGGGATCGCAATCATCGGGCGCGTGCCCACGCTGATTGCACGGGAGTGGCGGGCTGGGTGCGGCAATCAAACGACCGGTT
>JANXRT010000037.1 GCA_025356735.1 Acetobacteraceae bacterium
CCGCGGTGCAGGCGCTGTTCCAGAGCGAGCAGGGCGGCGACTCGGCGGAGACGGTGATCGACCAGTTCGTGCGTCATCGGCTGGGACAGCTTCCCGGCATGCATGGTTTCGAGGATGGCCGCATCCCGGATGCCCTGGTGCCGCTGTTCGCGCGCATCGTTCGCGCGGCGGTTCTGCAGCAGGACACGATCGACCGCATGCTGGCCGAGGCGCTGCCCGCCGAATGGCCGTTGGCGCGAATCGATCCGGTGCTGCGCGCGGTGATGCGGGCCGGTTCGGCCGAGCTTGGCATGTCGGACGGTCCGCCGGCCAAGGTGGTGATCAACGAGTATCTGGACGTGGCGCACGGCTTCTTCTCCGGCGATGAGCCAAGGATGGCAAATGGCGTGCTGAACCGCCTGGCGCGCCTGCTACGTCCCGGCGACTTCGCCCCCGAACCCGAAGAACTGAAGGCTCCTTCCTGAACGGACGGGGGTCTGAGGCCTCAGGCCCCAGCGGGTCAAGGGCAGAGCCCTCGCCTGAATTCTCGCTCATTTCTAGGCATTTTCGCGCCCTGGCCGGCCCAGGCGCCCGCGATCTTCTGGATGATGTAGCCGTGCTGACGCCACCGGTCGGCCGGGAATTGGTGCTGTCCGCCGACGCCATGGTGGAGGGCGTGCATTTCCTGCCCGACGATCCGCCCGAGACCATCGGGCGCAAGCTGCTGCGGGTCAATCTGTCCGACATCGCGGCCAAGGGTGCCACTCCGCTGGGCTACCTGATGACCGTGTCGTTGAGGCGGGACACGCCGGATGCGTGGCTTGCCGGATTTGCCGCCGGGCTGACACTCGACCAGGCGGAGTTCGGTTGTTTTCTCCTCGGCGGCGACAGCACGGCAACGCCGGGGCCGATCAGCCTGTCCTTGACCATCCTTGGCCATGTCGCACCGGGAATGGCGCCGTCGCGGGCCGGCGCGCGGTCGGGCGACGGCATCTGGGTCACCGGCACGATCGGCGACGGCGCGCTGGGCCTGGCCGTGGGGCAGGGAAGGTTGGCCGATGCGAGCGGATTCCTGCTCGACCGGTATCGCCTGCCGCGGCCAAGGCTGGGCTTGCCGACAGGCGCGTTCGCCCATGCCGCCATGGACGTATCGGACGGCCTTGTTCAGGACCTTGGCCATATCTGCCGGGCGTCCGGCGTCGGCGCGCGCTTGGAGGGTCCGCTTGTGCCGCTATCGGCGCAGGCACGCCAGGCCGGGGCGGAATGGTTCGCGACCTGCCTGTCGGGCGGTGACGATTACGAGCTGCTTTTTGCCGTGGCTCCCGACCAGGAGCAGGAACTTATCGCTGCCGCAGCCTCCCGCGCTATCCAGGTTTCTCGAATCGGTGATTTTGTAGCAGGAATTGCCGAGGTCACGGTGATCGGCCAGGATGGCCAGCCGCTGCCGATCGGACGGGGCGGTTACAGCCACTTCTGAGCCGAACGGCGACGTGGGCCAAGAAGAGTAAAGCCGGGAGACGATCCATGAACCGCAATGTTTGGCTGCTGTTCTGCTGTCAGGCGCTGATGAACTCGGTGATGATCGGCCAGGTTGCGATGGCCTCGCTGATCGGCCACTCGCTGGCGGTCGATCCGGCGCTGAACACGCTGCCGATGGCGATCCAGATGGCCGGCACCATGGCCTCGTCGATCCCGGCCAGCATGATCTTCGCCCGCTTCGGCCGCCGCCCAGGCTTTTTGATGGGTTGCGCGGGGTCGGTGGTCGGCTGCCTGGGTTTCGCACTCGGCGTCTATGAGGCCAATTTCACTCTCTATTGCCTGGCCGCGCTGCCCGCGGGCATGGGCTATGGCGTCGCCCAGCACATGCGCTTCGCGGCGGCCGAGCTGGTCACCCCGGCGCAGCGGCCGCGCGCCATCGCGCTGGTGATGACCGGCCCGGTGCTGGCGGCGCTGATCGGGCCGGAGATCGTCAAGCACACGCAGGGGCTGGTGCCCGGCATCACCTTCCTCGCGACCTATTTCAGCCTGACGGCGCTGCCGATCCTGAGCGCGATCCTGCTGGGTTTCGCCGCATTGCCGACGGCCGACTACCAGCGCCCGCCGCCGCTGCCGCTGTCGGAGATACTCAGCCGCCCGACCTTCATCGTGGCGGCGGTCGCGGGCATGACGGCGTTCGGCACCATGAACCTGCTGATGGCCTCGACGCCGCTGCAGATGATGCTGTGCGGCTACTCGGTGAACGACAGCTCGGACATCATAAGGTGGCACGTGATCGGCATGTACCTGCCGGGCTTCGTCACCGGCCGGCTGATTCAGCGCTTCGGCACCCACCGCGTGATGATGGCAGGCGCCTGCCTGATCGTCGGCTGCCCGGCCATAAATCTGACCTTTGGGCCGTTCTACGCGACGTTCCTCGCCTCGATGGTTGTGCTGGGTATCGGCTGGAACTTCATGTTCGTCGGCGCGACCTCGCTGCTGGCGACCTCGCACACCATGGCCGAGCGCGTCCGGGTGCAAGCGACCAACGATTTCATCGTGTTCGGCACGGTGGCGGTCAGCGCGTTGATGTCGGGCGTGGTGCATGCGACCTTCGGCTGGAACGCGCTGAACTACACGGTGGTGCTGCCGCTGGCGATCGCGACTGGGCTGGTGGCATGGCACTATTTCTACCGCCACCGGGCCGCCCAAACTGTATCGGCGTAGGTCCGGTGGCGGCGCGAACCGGCATTCGATCGCACGACCTCAGGCGCCGTGCGTGCGCATCATCTGCAGCAAGGCCTTAAGCACACCCGAAAGGTTATAGCTGGACGCGGCCGGAATAAGGTCGCTCATCGGCCGGGCGGGCACATCCGTGCGCATCGTCTCGATCACCGAATGCCAGGGCATGAGGTCGGTGGGCGGCGTCACGCCAACGAGATCCACCGGGGAGGTGGATCCGCCGGGCCGGGCCGGGCCGGGTTGTGACACCGCCCGCATCTCCACGGCGATTTTGTTCCACGTCGCGGCCTGAACCGGGCTTTCGACGACCGGCGGCATGAACGACATCGCCGTCCATGGCATGGCAAAACTGGCGTCGAACGGCAACACGAACGCCCTGTCCGCACCTGTGAACGGATTTGTGCCCTCGTCGCCGCTGAACGCCTGGCTGGCACGCCGGTGATCGAGGCCGGCATCAAGCGTGTTCGTCATGCCCTGGTAGACCTGTCCGGCTAAGAACCCTTGCTTCTTGCGAGGGTCTGTCGGATTCGGATCAAGGTGACAGCAACATCGCTGAAAATACCTTTACGTTGGCAACCATCACCCGATGAACCATCCGGCCATCGCGGCACTTGTCCCAGGGCGCGAAGCTCGGCTTGCGGTCAGGAGGGCTGGATGTCGCTGAAGACCCTGCTGCTTGGACGCCGGCTCGCCAACCGCGAGGCCGAGGGCCGCAAGATCGGCGCCTTCGAGGGTGTGCCCGCGATGGGCCTCGATGGGCTCGGTTCCGCTTCGTACGGCCCCGAGGCGATGCTTTCGGTGCTCGCGGTGGTCGGCACCGCCGGGCTTGCCGCCGTGCAGCCGATCACCTGGGTCATCCTGGCCCTGCTCGCCATATTATGCGTGTCGTACTGGCAGACGGTCGCGGCCTATCCGAGCAACGGCGGCTCCTACACCGTGGCGCGCGAGAATCTTGGGGCCAATGCCGGGCTGCTCGCCGCGGCGGCTCTGATGGTCGATTACATGCTCAATGTCGCGGTTGGCATCTCGGCGGGGGTCGGCGCGCTGACCTCCGCCGTGCCGGGCCTGCACGCCTACACCCTTCCGCTCTGCCTCGCCATCCTAGCGGCGATCACGCTGGTCAATCTGCGTGGCACCAAGGAATCCGGGCTCGCCTTCGCCGTGCCGACCTATTTGTTCATCCTGACCCTGTTCTTCATCCTGGTTGCCGGCGTGTGGGCGGTCTGGGCCGGCGGCGGCCGTCCCCAGCCGGTGGTGGCGCCACCGGCTACCGCGCAGGCGGCCGGGGCGTTGACGTTGTGGCTGCTGCTGCGCGCCTTCGCCGCCGGCTGCACCGCGATGACCGGCGTCGAGGCGGTCAGCAACGGGGTCAGCGCCTTTAAGGAACCAGCCGTCACCCACGCCCACCGCACGCTCGCCGTCATCTGCCTGGTGCTCGGGCTGCTGCTGCTCGGCATCGCGTTCCTGGCCCGCGCCTATGGCGTGACGGCGATGGACCAGACGGCCGACGATTACCAGAGCGTGCTATCGCAGCTGGTCGGCGCGGTGTGGGGCCGCGGCTGGGTCTATTACGTCACCATCGCCAGCGTGCTGGCGGTGCTGTGCCTGTCCGCCAACACCAGCTTCGTCGGCTTCCCGCGGCTGTGCCGGCAGGTCGCGCGGGACAGCTACCTGCCCAAGGCATTCGCCATGCCGGGCCGCCGGCTGGTCTACACCGCGGGCGTGCTGTTCCTGACCATCGGCGCCGGCGCGCTGCTGCTGGCGTTCGACGGCATCACCGACCGGCTGATCCCGCTATTCGCGGTCGGCGCGTTCCTGTCGTTCACGCTGAGCCAGGCCGGCATGGCGCGCCACTGGATGCGTGGAACCGGGGGCGGGGACCGGCTGCGGCTGGCGATCAACGGCGTCGGCGCGGTCGCGACCGGCGCCGCGCTGGCGATCATCTTGGTCGCCAAGTTCACCGAGGGCGCCTGGCTTACCCTGCTGGTCATCCCGCTTACCCTGCTGCTGCTCCGCCTCACACGGCGCTACTACCGTGACCTCGAGCGCCAGGTGCTAAGCGGCAGCCGTCGTGCAATGGACTTCCAGAATCATGCGCCGCCCAGCGTGATCATCCCTTTGGAG
>JANXRT010000046.1 GCA_025356735.1 Acetobacteraceae bacterium
AGGCCGGCACCGGCGCCGATGCAAGCCCAGCTCCAGCCAGGGCCTGCCACACGGTTAAAGCAACAGGCGCGACCTTCAACGTCACAGACGGTGCCATCACTGCCTTCGGGGACTCGCATGCAATCGCAGCGTATTCCGGCACCGTCGGAGTTCGAGCAGTTTCTTGCTGCATTAGGCTACGATATGAGCGCACTGAGCGACGACGACCGCAGCGCACTGCTGGGTCAATTCCTGGCCGGAAAATCCCATGGCGCCGTTTTTGCGGACGAGTTACCGTCGCCGGACGCTCATGTCGTAATCCATTACACCGAAGGATCGACTTCAGGCGAGATGGTCAACCATGTGGCCGACGAGGCCGCGCGGGTTGGCGCCAGCGTGCAGACGCGCGTGGTTGAGGCCGCTCCCACGGCGGCGGAAGTCCGGTTTTTCCATTCCGAAGACGCCGTCCGAGCCCGCGAGCTCGCGGGCGGGTTGCACGACACGGTGCGCAGAATCGCGGTGCGGAATTTTGTCGGCCACCAACCAAGCCCGCCTGCGGGCACGATCGAAATTTGGTTGCCAAGGCGGTGATCTACAAACAAGGGCGTCATGCCGCTCGTCGCCGTTTAAACGAAAGCTGCAGGCGTTCTACTTTGGCCGATAGCGTACTCGACATCCGCCAGCCGGTCCTTGCCGAAGAAGATATCACTGCTGACAAAGAACGTTGGCGAGCCGAATGTGCCGCGATCGACCGAGTGTTTGGTGTTTTCGATCAATTGTCGCTTCACTGTCTCGCTTTGTGCCGCCTCAAAGATTTGGGCCGCGTCGAAGCCTGACTCGATCAGTGCCGCCCGCAGGATATCAGGATCATCCATCTTCTTCGGTTGCGCCCACATGTGGCGGAACATCTCTCCGACATAGCGTTCGAACACCCCAAGTTGTGATGCCGCCAAGGCGCCGCGCATCAGCATCAGCGTGTTGACCGGAAAAAACGGATTTCTTTGAAAGTCCGTGATGCCGTGGCGCCGCACGAAGCGCTCCATTTCGAGGCGCTCGTACTCGGGCTTGTTGAGGATGCCGGCGTTGGTCTCCGCAGGCGAGCGGTTGTTGGTCAGCTTGAACACGCCGCCCAGCAACACCGGAACGTAGTCAAAAGTCGCGCCGGTGCGACGCTCGATCTCGGGCAGAACCAGATGGCTCAGATAGGCATTGGGGCTGCCGAAATCAAAATGAAACTCGACGTTGGACATGGCTTACCACTTCTCGGCGAATGGCCGGATCTCAATTTCGGAACTCCAGGCGTCGCGGGGCTGGCAATAGAGCTGCCAGTATGCATCTGCAATCGCTTCCGGCCGCATCAGCCGCCCGGGAGGAGCCAGGTCGCGCGCCACGTCCTCCCCCTCACGCTCGCGAATGCGGCCGCGGACCCATTCCGTATCGACACCGGAATCGATCACCAGATGTGCGACGTGAATGTTCTGCGGTCCAAGCTCCCGCGCGGCACTTTGCGCGACCGCCCGCAGTCCGAACTTGGCGGCGGCGAAAGCGGCGTAGCCAAAGCCACCGCGCAGGCTGGCGGTGGCGCCGGTGAAAAAGATGGCGCCGCCGCCGCGGGGCAGCATCAGCCGCGCCGATTCACGGCCGGCCAGGAAACCGGCGTAGCAGGCCATCTCCCATACTTTTCGAAATACCCGCTCGGTGGTCTCGGTCAGAGGGAAATTGACGTTGGCGCCGACGTTGAAGATGCACACCTCGAGCGGCGCATGGGCATCGGCTGCGGCAAGGAAGGCTGTGACCTCGTCCTCGCGGCGGGCATCCAGCGATCGGGCATTGATGCGGCCGCCATCGGCCTCGATTTGCGTGACCAACGGGGCAAGCTTGTCGCCGTTCCGCCGGCCGGCGAAAATCGAGAAGCCCTCCGCCGCGAATTTGCGGGCTATGGCGCTGCCGATGTAGTCGCCGGCGCCGATGATCGCCGCCGTGGCGTGGCGTTGCGTCAACTGTATTCCTCCTGCTTCGCAACCGACGGATGACGGCGAGCCTAGGCGGCAATCAAAACGGCGATTCCCTGGTCGCCGACACGGTGGCCGGACGGGTTACCCGAAACTGGCTGTCATAGTGATCGAAATCGTCGAGCATGTCTCTCACCGCCCCGATGTTCGGGCGCCCCGAGACTCCGCTCCAAGGATCGCAGACGATCGCTTCCGCACCCCAACTGTTGCAATCGGTGGCATCGGACCCGGCGGCACGGCCGATGACGACGAAGTTGTGATCATTATGGTCATCGAACATCATGTCCAGCGGGTAGATACCCATCTTCTCCAGGAACTTCAGCGCCACCGCGGCCTGGTTAGCGCAGTTGCCGGCGCCATAGACCTTGGCCGCCAACGCCACCGACCTGGTGGTGAGGCCGCCGAAGATCGCAGCTTCCACATAAAGATCAGCGCGCGAGTCGAGCAACGCTCGCACGGCCTTGGCCTGCAACGGGTTGTCGGCCTGGTTCGCCGCTCCCAGCGGGACCATGCGTCGGACATAGACGAGCGCCCTCTCGGCGGCCAGCTTGTTCATCAACACCGACATAGGGAGTGCTTTCCGCACGTTGAGGCGGTATTCAGCCGCATCGTCCCGTCGCAGTCCAGATGAAACGTCCGGACGGCCGCCGACCGCCTGCTCATTGCGTCACGACAGGCTCAAAGCCGACGAACAGCCTCCGCCATGCGCTCGATGATTTGCTGCAGAATGGCCGGAGACGTCGCGAAGTTCAGCCGCGCGAAGCCGGCGTAATCCGGACCGAACGTCTCGCCGGCATTGAGCCCGACCTTGGCCTGTTCGAGGAAGAATTGCCCGGCTGGACACGGCAGCCGCAATTCGCGGCAGTCGAGCCAGGCGAGAAAGGTAGCCTGAGGCGGCTGCATCCGCACGCCCGGCAGGTCGGCAGCGATCGCCTGCACCAGCCAATCGCGGTTTGCCCGCAGCGTTGCCATGACGCCGTCAAACCAGGGCTGGCCCTCGTCCCATGCGGCGATCGTGGCGTCGACCCCGGAAATTCCCGGTGAGCCGAGCAGCCGTGCCGGCACCCGGGCCAGGAAGCGCTGCATCAGCGCGGGTGCACCGAAATGCATCACCGCGCAGCGCAGCGCCGGGATGTTGAAGCTTTTGGTCGCCGAGGTGATGGTGATGGTGCGGGCCGCGACCTCGGCGCCGAGCGAAGCCAGCGGGATGTGGACATTGCCCGGATAGAGGATATCGGCGTGAATTTCGTCCGACACCACGATCATGTCGTGACGTTGCGCGAAAGCCGCGACCTGTTCGAGTTCTGCGCGACCAAAGACGCGCCCGGTCGGATTCTGCGGATGGCAGAAGATCAACACCCGGATACGCGGATCGGGAGCGGCGTCGAAGGAAGCGAGATCGAGCTGCCAACCGTCGTTGCCAAGACGCATCGGGTTGGCAAGCAGGCGGCGTCCGGTGCCGGTGATCGCCGACATGAAGGGAGGATAGGATGGCAGCTGGAGCAGGATCGCGTCGCCGGGATCGCTGAATGCGGTGATCGCGGCGAAGGTCGCCTGCACCAGATCACCGATCGGGAGCATGCCGGCGGGGTCCGGCTGCCAGCCGAACCTGTCGTTCATGCGTCGGGCGAAAGACCGCGCCAGGTCACCGTCGCGCGCCGCGTAGCCGTATTCCTGCGCGTCGGCAAGGCGGCGCAAAGCGGCGGTGACGGGTGCCGCCACGCCGAAATCCATGTCGGCGACCCATGCCGGAAGCACGTCGTCGGCGAATTTATGCCACTTGTTGGTGCGCCGCGCGCGCAGCGCCGCGATATCGAATTCAACAGCTTCGGTGTCCATTGCTACCCTCCACGCATCTGTGAAGAGTGGCACGCGGCGGATCGCATGGCGACCCGCCGCGTGCCGATTGCATGTCGCCCGCGAGGCGGCGGACCGTCGGTTATGCCGCCAGGTTGTGGGTCAGGCGCGCCGCCGCCTCGCCGCTGGTCGCGATATCCAGCAGCACCACGCCACGGCTGGCGCCGCTGTTCAGCAGATCGGTCCAGGTGGCGAGGCCGCCCGGATCGACCGCCCGACCGAACCCGGCCTGGTAGAGGCTGGCAACATAGGCGTTGTTGTCCTGTCCGGCATGAAGGCTCATGAACTCCGCCGACTGGGTGATCGCGGTGGCGAACTGGGTTGGGGTAGTGCTGGCGTACATCGCCTTGTAGGTGGGCAGGACGGACGCCTCGACTTCCCGTCCAAGCCCGGTTTCGTACAGTTCGTGAACCAGGGTGCCCGCCGCGCTTGGCACGTAAAGCTGTGCCGTGGCGGTTGCCAGGTTCGACTTGGCCTCCGCCGAGTCGGCGATGGCGGCAGCGACCGTGCCGCGCGACACGCCCAGGGCCAGTTGCCCCGTCCATAGCGCCGCTCCCGCGGCTTCGGGGGGGCGTCCAAGCAGACCCTGATAGAGGCTGGCGACGAACTGGCTATCGTCCGGGGTGCCATGGCCGGCGACATATTCCTGGCTTTTGAGGATGCTGTCGGCGACCGACGCCTTGCTGACGCCGACGCTGAGCTGTGCGTCCCAGGTGACCAATCCGGCGGTGTCAGTCGCACGGCCGAGCAGTCCGACATAAAGCCGCTGGATCGTGGCGGCGTTGGTATCGGGTCCCACGCTGAGTGAGGAGTCGGTCAGCATCACCGTCTCGGTGCCGCCGATGAAGGACAGCTGCGTGCCTAGGCTCAGCACGGCATTGATGTCAGCGGAGCTGAGATCGGTGATGGAGACGCCGTCTACGGGAGCGGGCATCACCAGCATGTCAGGCGGCGGCGGGGTGCCGGTGCCTCCGCCGACTGGCGGAACCACGGGGATCTCGGCACCGATCGCCAAGGTCGCAGTTCCGGTGCTGACGTTCTCGGCCGGATCGGCGACCGTGTAGGTGAATGCCGATGATGCGTTGAACTGCCCGGCCGTTGGAGTGAACAACAGGCCGGTGAGCTGGTCGCCGGTCAACACCTGGCCGGCTGCAACCGCGGTGCCGTCGGCCAGGGTCACGCTGCCGTCGGCCGGCAGGGTGGCGGCGGTGATGACAAGCTGCGCCGCCGTGTAGTTCGGGTCGGTTGGGGCGGCGATGCCGATCACGCCGGCGGCGGCGTTCTCCGCCACCGTCAGAGTGGGCGAGGACAGAACCGGGCTGCCGAGTGCCGGGCCGATCGCCAGGGTCGCGGTGCCGGTGCTGACGTTCTTAGCCGGATCGGCGACCGTGTAGGTAAAGGCAGAGGTCGCGTTGAACTTACCGGCGGCCGGAGTGAACCGCAGGCTGGTGAGTTGGTCGCCGGTCAACACCTGGCCGGCTGAAACCGCGGTGCCGTCGGCCAGGGTCACGCTGCCGTCGGTCGGCAGGGTGGCGGCGGTGATGACGAGTTGGGCCGCCGTGTAGTTCGGGTCGGTCGGGGCGGCGATGCCGATCACGCCGGCGGCGGCATTTTCCGCCACGAGCAGGGTCGGCGAGGACAGAACCGGGCTGCCGAGCGCCGGGCCCACAGTCAGGGTCGCGGTGCCGGTGCTGACGTTCTTGGCCGGATCGGCGACGGTGTAGGTGAAGGTCGACGTCACGTCGAACTTCCCGGTGGTCGGGGTGAACCGCAGACCGGTGAGCTGGTCGGCGGTCAGCACCTGGCCAGCCGCAACGGCGGTGCCGTTCGCCAGGGTCACGCCGCCATCGGTCGGCAGGGTGGCGGCGGTGATGACGAGTTGGGCCGCCATGTAGTTGGGGTCGGTCGGGGCCGCGATGCCGATCGCGCCGGAAGCGGCATTCTCCGCCACGAGCAGGGTCGGCGAGGACACCACCGGATCCGCCGCGGGCGGCCCGACGGCGACATCGCCGTCGCTGAAGCGCAGCTGCTGGATGTTGCCGGCCTGGATCGTCTTGCCGCCGATCGTCAGGGCAACACCGCCGCCAACACCGACTGCGACCGTTGCCTGGGCCTGGGTGAAGCCGACCAATGCCAGCGTGTTGCCGGTGCCGGTGGCGGTGATGGCGCCGTTGAAGGCCGCGAAGTTGTCCAGCACCACGATGTCGTTGCCGATCATCTTGATGGTCTGGCCGGCACCGACGGCGCCCACCTCCACGATGCCGGGCACCGCCCCAACCACTTCTCCATGAAGCCAACCGGGCAACGGAGCGGTCCGGTTGAAGGTGATCTCGCCAGTGCCGGTAATCGCATCACGAAACACGATGCCGGGGCCGTCGGAAACGATCTGGCCGTTGTTGGTCACGGCGCCCTTAACCGTCACCTGGCCCTCGCCTACGACCGAGCCGGTAACCGAGATGCCACCTGCGAGCACGCCGCCGGCGAGCAAGGTCAGGCCGCCGGTGGTGAGCGTGCCGCCAGCCTGCTCGAACATGCCGTTATTGCCGATCGTCAGAGTGCCGGCCGTGGTGTAGTCGCGCCCGCCGGTGACGGTGACGAAGGCGGCGTTGTCAATCAGCTTCAGGGTCGACTCGACGGGCACGTAGGCGGTGCCGTTCCACTCGTTGATCTGCGAACCGGGGCCGTCATAGATCAGCTGCGAAAAGAAGTTCGGCGTCAGGGTCGCTTTGGGCCCGGAGATTTCCTCGATATCGACCGTCAGGCCACCGAGCTTTCCGCCGAAGTTGAACGTGCTGGTGGCGCTCTCGACCTCGAAAATTCCGTCGAACATCGTTGTCGACTTCAGCAGGCCGATGCTCGATGTATCGAGGGTGGTCGTGCCGTCATGAACCTGCAGCTCAAATGCCAGATAGACAGGGTTGGTGCCCTTGAACTCAACGGCGCCGAAGGTGTCGACATGCGCATAAACCAGGCCGGCGTTGACAATGGTGCCGTTGGTCATCGTCACCACGCTGCCTTCATAGTCGTGTCCGAGATCGCCGATCGAACCAGGCGCGAAAGTCAGCGTGCCGTTGACGACAAGATTGCTGTTAAGGTCGATCGTCTGGACGGTATCGCTGGCGCCAGCCGCGATGGTCACAGTGTAGCTCGGGTCAGCGACTTGCTTCATCGTGACGTCGGCGGCCGCATCGTTCGGGATTGCGCCTTCCGTCCAGTTCGTTGCCAGGTTCCAGTCACCTGAGGTGCCGGTCTTCCAGTTGAAATTTGCCATCCGTGTCGATCCCGAGTTGTTGCTGGCCGGCTGGCATTCGTTGTTCCGATCTTTATGAAACCGGCGGAATTTTCATTCCGTTCTTGAATGCTTGCGGTTTGTTACGGGATTGCCGGACTTATAACGCGGTCCGAACGATGCAGGCCTTGGGGGATCGTACGGTGGATCGATGCCTCCCCGCATCGGATCGGGCGGCCGCGTGTATCAGCAAGCCTGGAGGGAGTTGTGTCTACGATGGTCAGGCAGGCAGCTTCAACGGCCTCGGCGCGGGCGGTAGATGTCGCAGATCACGGCGCCCAGGGCGCCGGTCAACATCAGCAGGGCCATCGGCCTTGCGGTGCCGTCGCCGATCAGGCCAACGATCACGCCGCTGCCGGCGGCCAAACCAAATTGCAGGGTACCCATCAGGGCCGATGCGCTACCGGCCTGCCCAGCCTGGCGCGACAGCGCGCCAACGGTGGCGTTCGGCATGGTGAAGCCTTGGCTCGCCATCGCCAGCGCGATCGGGATCGCAACCGCGATCCAGCCACCGAAACCGGAGAAGGCGACGACGCTGAGCACGATCGTGGCGGTCAGGAACACCCGGACGGCGATGCGGATGATGCGATCGGCACCGAACCGCGGCAGCAGCCGCGGGCTGATCTGGGAGGCGGCGATGAAACCCGCCGCGCTGAGGCCGAACAGGGCGCCATAGCGCGCCGGGGAAAGCAGAAAGTGCTCGATGAACACCGGCGGCGAGCCGGCCAGGAACGCGAACATGCCGAACATCGCGAATCCGCCGAGCAGCGCGTGGGTTATGAAGCTGCGGTCACGCAGGATGGTGACGTAGCGCGCCACCAAGCCGCCCAGTCCAAGCTTGATACGGCGAGTTTCTGGCAGAGTTTCAGGCAGCAGGATGGCGACGCCGGCGCAGCACAATGCGCCATATACGGCGCAGATCCAGAAGATCGCCTGCCAGCCCGCCGCCGCCATGACGAAGCCGCCAAGCGTCGGTGCCAGGATCGGGGCGGCACCCATTACCAGCATGAGCTGGCTCATCAGCCTGGCCGCAGCGTGGCCGTCGGCAAGGTCACGCACGATCGCACGTGTCAGCACCATGCTGGCTGATCCGCCCAACGCCGAGATGAACCGCATGGCGGACAGCGTGAGCAGGTCGGGCGCCAGGGCACAGCCGATGGTGGCCAGGCTGTAGGTCGCGGTGCCGACGATCAGCGGCAGCCGTCGGCCGTAGCGATCGGACAGCGTGCCCTGGGTGATCTGGCCGATCGCCAGCCCGACGAACCAGGCGGCCAGCGTGATCTGAGCCGCGCCGGCACGGCCGCCCAGCGTCGCCTCGATCGCTGGAAAAGCCGGCAAGTACATGTCGGTCGAAATCGGCCCTACGGCGGAAAGCAGGCCGAGCAGCAGCGGCAACCAGACGGGAATTTTCATGGCGCCACCATCGGCGCGAATGCTGCATGTGCGAAGCGGCATTTGGGCATGGGGGCCTCCCGAAGGCAGGCAGTGCGGCCTCCCGGCGAGCCTCACATGAATTTTTGCAGTGGAAGAACGGATCGCAGCAAGGTCCATGGCGGATACTGAACCTGGCTCTGGTGTGCTCGGCGCCAGGTCATGGTAATTTCCTTGGATGGTTTTTCGCGCGAGACAAGGCAAGGCGCCCCTCGGTGACGCGGCGACGCGGCCCGGTATTGCCAGATTGGTGGCTGGGCCGACGCCGACCGCGGCACGGCTGCATGAGGCGGCGCTGCGCCATCTGGCACGGTTCGCGGCCACGCAGGCAGGCCTGGTGCGGGTGCTGGACCGGCGCATCGACCGATGGGCGCGCCGCGCCATCGATGAAATACAGCGCGGTGACCAGGCGGAAGTAGAGAGCGCTACCGATAGGATCAGCGCCGCTTGCGTGCAGGCCGCCGCCGATGCGCGGGAGGTCGCGGCCCGGCTGGTCGCCGCCGGCGTGATCGACGACGCCGTGT
Organism: Acetobacteraceae bacterium; assembly: GCA_025356735.1. Classification (GTDB taxonomy): domain Bacteria; phylum Pseudomonadota; class Alphaproteobacteria; order Acetobacterales; family Acetobacteraceae; genus PALSA-911. The sequence goes on from JANXRT010000046.1 coordinate 9,093, forward strand.
TCGCCGCCAGCCGGACCCGCCGGCTGCGCCGCGAGGGCAGGTCGGCGCGCGCCGTCGGCGCGCACCTGGCGATGCGCGGCGTCGATGCCGAAACGGCACGCGAGGCGGTGCCCGACGATGAGGCGGCGGAGCTTCTGGCAGCGCTGGCCGCGGCCAGACGCCGGCGCATCGGGCCGTTCCGGCGCGCCGAGATAGTGGATCAGGCCGCGCGGATGAAGGAACTGGCGATGTTGGCACGCGGCGGCTTCGCCCAGAGTGTGGCGCGTGCGGCGCTGGCGATGGACCCGGATGAGGCGGAGGCCCTGCTGATCGAAAGTCGCCAAGCTCCCTGAATGCAAAGCCCGCAGACCCCCTTAGGGATGGCCCAAAGTCGCCGAATACCGGGTTTGCGCGGCTATTTCGACTTGATCTCAGACAACGAGGTTCGTGGGTGGCTTTGCGACGCCGGCGATATGTCTAACCGGCTAAGGATCGACGCCTTCCTCAACTCCGATTTGATCGTGTCCGTGTCTGCCGATGGAGGGCGAAAAAGCCGGCTGCCGGGCGAGTTCGGCAGCGGATACTATGGATTTCGCTTCGGCCGATCGTTGCTGGGCAGAAAGGTCAAGACGGTCTCCGACCTGAACCTGTTCATCGCCGGCACCAACATCCTGCTGCGACCGGGAGAGGGTGGATCAATCGTCGGCCAGAGCCTGCTCACCGCTACCGGATCCGACGCCGAATGGCTTGGCCGAACGACGGAAGACACCGACATCATCGTCACCATAGAGCATGAGGCGGCGAGGATCGGCGACACGTTGACGACCTTGGCGTTCATCCATCACCTGCACGAGAGATTCGGGCAGCCGATTCATGTCGATGGAAAGTTCAGCGATGCGGTTCGCGACCTGGTCTGCGACACGGTAATAAGCTCCGCCCCGCCGATCCGGATGCAGCCGCTACATTTTAGGCTCAACATCATCGCCGCCCGCGATATCGCCTCACCCCTCGGGCTGCACGCGTGCCAAGGCTTCTTCCTGCTTGCCGACATGGCGCTGCCGCGCCTGCCGGTGCGGCTTGAACTGCATGTCGAACCCTGCGGCCAAGCCGCCGGCGTAGTGATCGCGCCGTTCACCACGACCAAACGGAACGAACCAGACTACCATAAGCGAACCTGGAATGTGGAGGGCTGGCGCAAGGTTATTCATTACCTGACGATCGAGCGCGGCATCTCGAACATCTATGTCATCGGTTCCTTGAATGATGATTTTGCACCGTTCGAAATGCCTGGCGTGACGCACATTTCTGATTGGCGGCTACCAAAAGTGCTGGACCTGATGCGCCGGGCATTGCTGTGCATTACGCTGGATAACGGAATGTCGCATCTGGCCCATTTCGGCGATGTCGGAAGACACCTTTTGCTCTATCCCCGCATCCACCGTCCCAACCTGGTAAGAAACCATCGGGGATTATCTATCTACAAGGAAATCAACGACATCTCGGTTGACGACGTGATCAACGGCATTCAGATGCTTATGACGTGAGACGGTTCGGGGCGTAGAAGCGGCCTTGCTAAAGCACCCGCACCAACCGATCGAACTCCGCGACCGTGAGCGTTTCGGCACGTCGTTCCGGCGCGATCTCGGCGCGTGCCAGCAGCGCCTCGCCGCCCAGCGGCTTGAGCGCGCCGCGCAGCATCTTGCGGCGCTGGCCGAAGGCCGCGGCGGTCAGCCGCTCCATGGCCAGGAACAGCGGGGGCGGCGGCTGCTCCGGGCGCGGGTGCAGCACGACGACGGCGGAGAACACCTTCGGCGGCGGCACGAAGGCCGCCGGCGGCAGCCGCAGCGCCAAGTCCGTGGTACACACCCACTGCGCCAGCACCGACAGCCTGCCGTATTCCGGCGTGTCGGGTGCGGCGCAGATGCGGGCGGCGACCTCAAGCTGGAACATCAGCGTCATCTGCTCGAACGATGCGGCCTGGCGCAACCAGGCGACCAGCATCGGGGTAGCCGCGTTGTATGGCAGGTTGGCGACGATCTTTCGCGGGCCTGGGACCATCGCCGGCAGGTCGAGCTTCAGCGCATCCGCCTCGATTATCCTGAGTCGGCCGTCGGCAGTAGCTGCCAGCTCGTGCATCGCGGCGACTGCCCGTGGGTCGATCTCGATCGCGGTGACGTCCAGCGCCAAGGTTCGCAGCAGCGCCCGGGTCAGGCCGCCGGGTCCGGGTCCGACCTCGATGACGTGGCACCCGGCCAGGTCGCCGGCGAGCCGCGCGATACGGTCGAGCAGGTTGGCGTCAAGCAGGAAATGCTGCCCGAGCGCCCGCCTGGCATTCAATCCGTGCCGCGCGATGGTTTCGCGCAGCGCCGGCAGCATCATGCGGTGCCGGTGCGCAGATCGATGGTGCCGCGGCGGTGCAGGTCGCGTTGGAGCTGGCGCGACAGCAGCTCGATCCGCTCGCTGGCCATGCGACCCTCGATCTCCTGCCTCGTCTGGGTCGCGACGTTCTTCTGCTCGCGCGAGCAGACTATCACCACCGCGATGCCGTCATTGGAGACGATCGGCGGGCTGGCATGGTCGAGCGGCAGGCTGGCCAGCATTTGGCGGAACGGTGGTGGGCTGAGCTGTTCCAGCCGCACCTCCCCCGGATTGGATGGCCGGGGCGAGCCCGCCGCCCTGGCCGCTTCCTCCATCGCGTCGCAGCTATGCACGCTGGTGCCGATCGCCTTGGCCCGTTCCAGCACCTGGCGCTGCTGCTCGGTCGGCGCCTGCGGGTTGAGCGGGGTGGCAAAGGGCAGGAAGGCTTGGCGCATCGACAGCACCGTCGCCAGGTCGCGGCCGATTTCACGCCGGCCGGCGAGTGCCGCGATGATGTAGCCGCCGGGCACCTTGAGCGCGTTGCTGATGGCGCCGACCGGCATCTGCCTGGCAACCGCCAACACCTCGGGATCGATCTGGTTCTCCGGCAGCCAGCCGAGGTCGCCACCCTGCAACGCCGTCTGACTTTGGCTGAATTGCGCGGCCACGACCTGGAACGGCGCGCCGGCGTGGAGCTGGGTCACCACAGTCTCGGCGAACCGTTCGGCGTCGGCGGTCTGCGCGGCGCCCTGGGCCGGAATGAAGATCTCGAGCAGGTGGTATTCCGGCTTGCCGGTCTGCGCCTGCTGCAGACGCTGCTGCTCGGCGATTTCCTCGGCCGTCGGCGGGCCACGGTCGCCGAGTTGCTGGCGCAGCACCTGGGTCCAGCCGATCTGTACCCGTATCTGGTCGATCAGAGTGCGCAGGCCGATGCCGCCGCTCGCCAGCCGGGCGCGCAGCACGCCGGGCGGCAGGTTGTTGCGGGCCTCGATGTCGCGGATGGTCTCGTCGATCTGCTTGTCCTGCACCACGATGTGGCGGCGCTGGATTTCCTGCAGCCGCAGCTTCTCCTCGATCAGCTGGCGCGTGATCTGCGGCCTGAGCCGGGCCAGCGTGTCGGGCGTCACCGGAATGCCGACCGACAGCGCGAACAACCGGCCACGGCTCGACACGTCGGCGTTGGTGATGACGTCACCGTTGACCACGGCGACGATCGCCATCGCAGGGTTTGTGTCCGCCGGCTTTCCGGCGGCCTCCGGCGCTGCAACGCCGGCGCCGTGCCGGTTACCCGGGACTGGACCCGCGGCCACAAGCAGCACGGCACCAACCATCAGGGCGAGGCCGTGCAGCGGGGTCGTTGTTCTGGCTGTCATGTCACAGGGTCCTCCTGGCAGCACCGCCAGACTCGGGCGCGCCTACAGCGCATGAAAGCCGAACTGGCCGATGGTCTTGAAAGTCATTTGAAACAGGATCGTGTTCGAGCCGCCATCGCCGTTATAGGATGTATATCGGCGTAAAAACAGCATTTGCAGGATATAGCACTCATCCTCGTAGGCGGCGTTGCCGCCGACCAGGACCATCCGGTTGGTGGCCAGATCCCGCCGGACATAGCCGCCGACGCTGTAGTTGCCATACCGGCTGGAGGCGCCAAGCGTGATCTCGTTGCGTGGTTGGTAGAAGGTGCTCGAAGGTGGCGGCGGCGGCGCCTGGTCGAACGCCGAGTAGGGATCGTAGGTCGTGTAGATGTAGCCGCCGGTGACGCGCAGCAGGTTGCCGCCGACCGTCGCCAGCGCGTCGGCGAACCGGGCGCTGCCGGAGTTCTTGTCGAGCCGGGTGCGGTAGCTCAGATCGAGCCACTGGGTCGGCGCGAAGCTGGCCCGTGCCACCACATCCGACACGGTGTCGCGTAGGCCGGTGACAGCCGGCAGATCCTTGTTGCGCTCGGTGCGGTATGATTGACCGACCAAGGCATCGAACGACGTGCCGCCGAGATACCAGGCGCCGTGCATCGCGGCATTGAGCCGGCTGCCGCCCTCGAGCCGATCGATGCCGGGAAACCGATTGAATGCGAACAGGTTGGCATCGGTGAATTCGAGGTCGAGGCTGTCCTCGTTGGGCAACTTGTTGAACTGGCTGTTGCCGGCTCGAGGGGCCACGATCATCTGCACGATCGGCTCGATCAGCTGGCTGCCCCAGGCGCCGCCGTCACGCAGCAGCGGCCAGCGCATCTCAAGCGCCGCCTGCGGCAGGGCGCGTACGGTTCTGGCGCTTGTCTGGGTCGAGTAGTTCGGCTGCTGATCCAGCGCCCGCGTGTCATAGCCCGCGGCATCGCCGTGCAGGGTGAACTTCCACCGGTCGCCAACCGGACCCGCGAACGGCCGCTCCCAATCGGCGGTCAGGCTGGCGCGGCGCGTGTTGGTGCCGCTGTCGCGGATGATATTGAAGGCGCCGGCGGCGATCGAGACGCGGCCGCCGAGCGCGTCCGGCTGACCGAAATAGTTGTAGGCGTAGCGCGGTGCCACCACGGGAAGCTTGCTGTTGACGATGATGTTGGTCAGGCCTTGGTAGCCGCGTGCGTCGAGACGGGTATAGGCGCCCTCGCCGAAGCCTTCGATATAGGCCTGGCTGGTCAGCAGGTTGGGAGCGCCGCCAAGAAATCGGCCAAGGTGGAAGTCGCGCACGTAGTTCGACGAGGTGGCGCGGTTGAGGTCGAAGCCGTAGCGCCAGGTTTCGTCGTAGTTGAACCGGCCCTTCGAATACAGCGCGCCTTCCGGCTTGCCCGACACGTCGGCGCCAGAGACGTCGATGCTGAAGGTGCCCTGGTTGAACCGGTAGCGGTAGTCGAGGTCGAGCTGCGGGCCCTCCCGGCTGGTGATCATCGGCGTGACCGTCACGTCGGACTGGTCGTCGATCACGTAGTAGTAGGGCTGGGCGGCGAACGCGCCGAGATGCCTGCTTTGGCCGATCGAGGGCAGCAGCAGCCCGCTTTCCCGCCGGACCGACGGATCGGCATGCCAGAAATACGGAAAGTAGGCGATTGGTATGCCATACATCTCCATCACGGCGTCGCGGTATTCGATCTTCTTGTGCTCGCCGTCCTGGACCGCGGCCAGGGCGCGTATCTGCCATAGCGGAGCCTTGGTCGGATCGTCGGCGCACGGGTTGCAGGTGGTGTAGACGATGCGGCTGAGCTCGTTGATCGAGCCGTCGGTGCGGCGCACGCCGTTGGCGGCCAGCCTGCCGTTCTCGGCGAGGATCGCACGCATCTCCTTCAGCACGCCGTCGCGCATGCCCTCGGTGAGTTCCGCGTAGTCCGAGAACAGCGTCTCGGTAGGCTCGATCAGCACGACGTGGCCGGTGGCCGCGACGACATCGGTGTTGCGGTCGAACACGATGCGGTCGGCGTGAATGACATGGTCGCCCTGCCAGGCCTCGACATGGCCCGATGCGGTGACCAGGGCGGCGTCCCGGTCGTACTGGACCTGGTCGGCGGTGAAGGCCACCGGCTCGTTCTTGTCGATCGGCGCATGGCTGCCGAAGCCGAGCGTCTGCGCCGATGCGCAGGTTCGACCGGCGATGCTGGCCAGCAAGCCCAGCACGATCCACAAGGCGGGACAAATTGCTGGCATCGAGCGATCGCGTCGCGCCGTTTTGGAGCCAGGATCGATCATCGGGTCAGCCGTCTTCCATGTGCAGCAGCAGCGCCACGGCCAGCATAAGCCCGGCAGCAGCCGGCGCCCAGGCCGCCAGCAGCACCGGCAGCGCGCCGGACTGGCCAAACTCCTCCGCAACCTTGGATATCACGAACAAAGCGAAACCCGCGG
>JANXRT010000063.1 GCA_025356735.1 Acetobacteraceae bacterium
TGCACGACGAGGTCCGGGCGCGCTACTACGGCTGCGGCCTGGTGGCGCCGGAGGCGATCGGCGGCGCGCGCGTGCTCGACCTCGGCAGCGGCGCCGGCCAGGACGCCTATGTGCTGGCGCAGATGGTCGGCGAGCGCGGCCAGGTCGTCGGCATCGACGCGACGCCCGGGCAGCTCGCGGTCGCCGAACGCCACCTCGACTGGCACCGCGACCGGTTCGGCTACGCCCGGTCGAACGTCCGCTTCGTCAACGGTGACATCGAACGGCTAGGCGAGCTGGAACTGGAGCCCGGGTTCGACGTCATCGTCTCCAACTGCGTGATCAACCTGGTGGCCGACAAGGGCGCCGTGTTCCGCGCCGCGCACGATCTGCTGCGCGATGGCGGGGAGCTGCATTTCGCCGACGTCTATGCCGACCGCCGGCTGCCGGCCGATCTCCGTCGCGACCCCGTGCTGCACGGCGAATGCCTGGCCGGCGCGCTCTACTGGGGCGACTTCCTGGCGCTGGCGCGTGCGGCGGGGTTCGCCGACCCGCGCCTGCTGACCGACCGGCCGATCGCGATCACCGATCCGGCGATCGCGGCCAAACTCGGCGGCGCGCGGTTCTTTTCCGCGACCTGGCGGCTGTTCCGGCTGGATGGGCTGGAGCCGGCCTGCGAGGATTACGGGCAGGCCGTCCGCTACCGCGGCACGCTGCCGGATGCGCCCGAGCGCTACGACCTCGACAAGCACCACTCGATCGAGACCGGCCGGGTGTTCCCGGTCTGCGGCAACACCTGGCAAATGCTGGCCGAGACCCGGTTGGCGCCGCATTTCGACTTCCTGGACGGGGCCGGGCGCCATCTCGGGATTTTTGGCGGCTGCGGCACGGACATGCCGTTCGACGTGGGGGACAGGCCGGCCGGCACCTCGACATCGTGCTGCTGAGCACCCTGCTGCGCCGCCGCTCCTCGCTGGCCCTCGCCGCTTCACTTGGGCTCGCGGCCGGACGCGCAAAAGCGCAGGAGCAAGCAGCGCCGTTGCAAGCCTGGGCGTCGGTGCTGCACGACCATGTCGATGCGCTCGGGCGGGTGGATTTCGCCGCGGTCGAGGCCAACCCCGGGCCGCTCGCGGCCTATATCGCCCAAATCGCCGCGACCTCGCCCGACAGCGTGCCGCCGGGTGCTGAGCGGCTCGCCTACCTGATCAACTCCTACAACGCGCTGTCGATGCGGCACGTCATCGACAAGGGCATTCCACGCCGCCTGTCGCTGCTCGACCGGGCGCTGTTCTTCAAGTTCTCGCGCGTGACGGTGGGTGGGCGGCAGATCTCGCTCTACGACTACGAGAACGACATCATCCGCCCGGTCGGCGATGCCCGCGTGCACTTCGCCCTGAACTGCATGTCGGTGTCGTGCCCGCGCCTGCCGCGCGTGCCGTTCGCCGCCGCCGGGCTGGACGCGCAGCTCGACGCCGGCGCCCGGCTGTTCTTCGCCGAGCCGCGCAACCTCCGGGTCGAGCCGTCGCGCGGCGTGGTGACGGTCTCGGCGATCCTCGACTTCTACACGGCGGACTTCCTGCGCCACGCACCGAGCCTTGCCGCCTACGTCAACCTGTTCCGCGCCGAGCCGGTTCCAGTGGCCGACAAGATCGAATTCTTCGACTATGACTGGACGATCAACCGCCAGCCGGCCGCGTGACACATAACCCTGCCCTCGCATTTCACGAGGCAACGATCGACCTTTGGCTCAGCAGCCAGACCGCGAACACCGCGCCGATCCCGAGCCAGACGGCACGGGAATAACCCTGCTGGCGGAAGAAATCGGCCCGCGCCGCCTCGTCATGCAGCGACCCTCTCACCAGCCGGTATTCGGCGTAGTGCCAATAGGGCGTGATCACGCACCATCCGGCGAAAAACCGCCACGCCCAGCGCGGCGCGGGCGATCCGATCGGCGGCAGCGAAGCCCAGGCCAGCAGCGCCGCCAGCAGCCCGGCCACGGCCATCGTGGCGCGCAGCCGCCGATATCCGCCCGTCATGGCCGGGCCGCCTTCAGCCGTCCCTTCAGCGTCTTGGGGCCGAGCCGGACAGGACCGCCGGACGGCTTCGCGGCCGTTACCTCGCCGCTCAGCGGGTCCCACCAGCCTCGCCCCGTCGCCACCGGCTGCAGGATGTACGCATCGCGCCTGGCATTGTGCAGGCACATCGACACCGGGCCGGCCGCTGTCGCCACGCTGAACACGCAGGCATCGATCCGCTCGCAGTCGAGGCAGCCGGCATCCATGAAGTCGTGGAGGAAGAACGACAGCTTGTGCACCCGCAGGCGCGCGGCGAGCAGGTCACGGCGCATCGCCCACAGCTTGCGCGTGGCCCACGGCAAGGTGCGCGCCACCACGCCGGGCCGGGCAAGCAGTGCCCCGGCCAACGCCGCCACGGCGCGCCACGGCCGGCGGCGGTCGAATTCCGTGCCGGCGCTGGCATCGAGCAGCCCGGCCAGCACCGCGTCGTCGTCGTACAGGTCGTGCACCGCCCCGTTCACCACCGCCGTCATGGCGTAGCGGTTGCAGCCGCCGTGGCCGACCGGCATGGCGAGGCGGAGCGGCGCGCCGGTGCCGGCGCGCAATTGGGCGGACACGCTCTCGATCGTGATCGGCGTGGTGCTGGCGCCGGCCGTGCCGCGGCCGGTCGCCGCCTGCAGCTGGAACGAGGCCAGCCGTACCTGGGCCGCCTGCGCCACGAAGAATCCGGCCAGCGCCGGAATCTGGGAAAAATTCCCATCGAACACGGTGGTGTTGAACATCACCGCCAGCTCCAGCCCGGCGGCCCGCGCGATGTAGTCCAGCCGAATTGCGTTGAGCGCCGCCTCGGTCGCGAAGCCGGCGCGACCCTGCGTCATGTCGACGTGGAACGCGACATCGACCAGCCCCGCCTGGCCGAGCTGCGCCAGCAGGTCGGGCGTCGCCCTGATCCCGTTGGTGAGCAGCGCCGGGCGCATGCCGCGGTCGCGGATGCGGGCAACGATCGCCGCCAGCTCGTCGCGCGGCCGCAGCGTCGGATCGCCGCCGGTCACCTGCACGTCGGTGTTCGGGCCGTAATGGTCGCGGATCATGTCGATGCGGCGGAACAGCTCGGGCAGCGGCAGGTCGCGCACCGCCTCCGAATGGTCCGACAGGTAGCACAGCGTGCAATCGAGGTTGCAGCGCTGCGTCACCTCCAGCGCGACGCAGCCCATGGCGAAGCGCCGGCCCATCGACTGCAGCTTATGCCACTGCCCGGTGGCCTCCATCCGGCGGCGGGCGGCGGCCAGCGGCGCCCCCGTCGGCACGGGCGGCACCTGCCAGTTCGCGATCTCCGCCGGCGTCATGATGCGTCTGGCCGTCACCTCAGCTCCTGACCTGGTTGCCGGATTCAGGATATGCGTGCGCCGCAGGCAGAAGAAAGCATGGGGCTCTGCCCCAAACCCCGCCAAGGGGCCGTCGCCCCTTGTATCCCCTATACTTGAGGGATGCGCTCCCGGGCGCTTCCCGGGCGGGGTCAGGGGCAGAGCCCCAGCCTTCCTTGCCTACGGCGTTCGGCACGGCAACATGGCAATCGACACCGGCGTGGCGACACCCCGCGCAGAATGGGAGAAGCTGAATGCAGGACGTGCTCGTGCTCGGTGCCGGAATGGTCGGCGTCTCGGTCGCGCTGCATCTGAGACGGCGCGGATGCGACGTGACCCTGATCGACCGCAACCCGCCGGGCGAGGGCGCGTCGTTCGGCAATGGCGGCCTGATCCAGCGCGAGGCCGTGTTCCCGCACGCCTTCCCACGCGCCTTGGCCGAATTGCGGCGCATCGCCGGCAACGCCGCCATCGATGTCGCCTACCATCCGCTCGCGCTGCCCGGCTTCGCCTCGCCGCTGCTGCGTTACTGGTGGAACTCGCAGCCCGAGCGCTACCTGCACGCGGTGCTCGGCCATTCCCGGCTGATCGCCACCTGCCTCGACGAACACGCGGCGCTGGCGCGCGAGGCCGGGGCGGCCGACCTGCTGCGCCCGATCGGCTACCTGCGGATGTTCGGCGACGCCGGCAGGCTGGCGGCCGCGCTGGCGCAGGCCGAGACCGCCCACCGCGACTACGGCGTCGGCTACGCGGCGCTGGACGGCGCGGCGCTGGCCAGGGCCGAGCCGCATCTGAGGGTGACCCGCGCCGGCGCCGTGCACTGGACCGATCCGTATTCGGTCAGCGACCCGCATGGCCTGACCAACGCCTATGCGCGGCTGTTCGTGGCCGAGGGCGGCACCCTGGCGATCGGCGACGCGGCGACCCTGGCGCGTGGCGCGCAAGGCTGGCGCGTGCGGACGGAGGATGGCCCGGCGGAGGCCGCGCGGGTCGTGGTGGCGCTCGGCGCCGCGTCCGCCCGGGTGACGGCGCCGTTCGGCTACGCGCCGCCGCTGTTCGGCAAGCGCGGCTACCACATGCATTACGGGCTGCGCGGCAACGCCGTGCTGAACCGTCCGCTGCTCGACGGCGACAGCGGCTTCCTGATGGCGCCGATGCGCCACGGCGTCCGCCTGACCACGGGCGCCGAGTTCGCCCGCGACGCGGCGCCTGCCACCCCCGTGCAGCTGGAGCGGGCCGAGCCGGTGGCACGGCAACTGCTTCCCCTGGCGGAGCGCGTGGACGCCACCCCCTGGATGGGTGTGCGCCCGTGCACGCCGGACATGCTGCCGATCATCGGCCACGTGCCGGGACAGGACGATCTGTGGTGCGCCTTCGGCCACGCGCACCAGGGCCTGACGCTGGGCCCGACCACCGGCCGGCTGGTGGCGGAGATGATGACGGGCGAGGCGCCGTTCCTCGATCCCCAGCCCTACCGGCCCGAACGCTTCCGTTAGGCGTCGAGCAGCCGGTCCAGCGTGATCGGGAAGCGGCGCACGCGCACGCCGGTCGCGTGCCAGACCGCGTTGGCGATGGCGCCCGCCGTGCCCGTGATGCCGATCTCGCCGACGCCCTTGATGCCGAGCGCGTTGACATGGACGTCGCGCTCCTCGACCAGAATCGCCTCGATGCTCGGCACGTCGGCGTTCACCGGCACGTGGTAGTCGGCCAGGTTCGGGTTCATCGGCCGGCCGGTGCGCCGGTCCATCACGGCGTGCTCGTGCAGCGCGAACGACACGCCCCAGATCATGCCGCCATAGTACTGGCTGCGGACCAGGCGCGGGTTGACGATGGTGCCGGCGGCGAACGCGCCGACCAGCCTTGTCACCCGGACCTGGCCGAAATCGGGGTCCACCTTGACCTCGGCGAACACCGCCCCGTGCGCGTGCATGGCGTAGGCGGATTGCGCCGCCGGGTCGGCCGCCCCGGTGCCGCTTCCCTCGATCTCGGCGACCCCGGCGCGGGCCAGGATGTCGGCGTAGCTTTCGCTTCGCCCCTCGTCGTCGCGGCGATGCAGCCGGCCGCCGCGCGCGATCACGCCCGCGTTGCCCGCCCCGAACAGCGGCGAGCGTTGGTCCGCCATCGCCAGTTCGGCAAGCTTGGCGATCACGTCGGCACCGGCGCCGTCGATCGCCGCGCCGACCGTCGCCGTGTGGGCCGAGCCACCGGCGATGCCCGCATCCGGCAGGTCGGAGGTGCCCGAATGGAACTCCGTCCGCTCCGCGTCGAGGCCGAGCGCGTCGGCCGCGATCTGGGCGAAAGCGGTCCAGGCGCCCTGGCCCATGTCGTGCGCGCCGGTCTCCACCAGCCCGGTGCCGTCCCGGCGCAGCACCGCCCGCGCGTGGCCCTGGAACATCAGCGCCGGGAACACCGCCGTGCCCATGCCCCAACCGACCAGCGTGCCGGCGTCGTCCCGCATCTGCCGCGCGGCCTGCGGGCGCCCGGCCCAGCCGAACCGCTCGGCGCCCTGCTGGTAGCACTGGCGCAGCGCCTTGGAGGAGAACGGCTTGCCGCTCATCGGCTCCGTCTCGGCGTAGTTCTTCAGCCGGAACGCCAGTGGGTCCATGCCGCAGGCCAGCGCCATCTCGTCGATCGCGCTCTCCAGCGCGGCGCTGCCGGGGGCCTCGCCCGGCGCCCGCATGAACAGCGGCGTGCCGGTGTCGATGCGCACCGCCTCATGCGAAGTGGCGATCGCCGGGCTGGCATATAGCGCGTGGGAGGCGTTGGCCGCCGGCTCGATGAAATCGTCGAACGTGCTGGTGGCGGTCTTGGCGTGATGGCTCAGCGCGGTCAGCGCGCCGTTGCCGTCGGTGCCCATCCGCAGCGTCTGCCGGGTGGCGGCGCGGTGGCCGACCGGGCCGTACATCTGCTCGCGCCGCAGCACCAGTTTTACGGGTCGGCCGACCAGCCGGGCGGCCATGATGCCGAGCATCTGCGGCCCCTTGACCAGCCCCTTCGAGCCGAAGCCGCCGCCCAGGAACGGGCTGCGGATGTGGATGTTGCCGGGCGGAATGCCGAACAGCCCGGCGATGCGGCCCTGCGCCATCGCCATGCCCTGGCTCGGCGTGTCGATCGACAGCGTGTCGCCGTCCCAGGCGGCGACGATGGCGTGCGGCTCCATCGCGTTGTGGTACTGCGCCGGCGTGTCGTAGGTCGCCTCCATCCGCACCGACGCGGCCGCCATGCCGGCCTCGACATCGCCGGGGCTCTCGCCGGCCGGGCCGCCGGCGCCGACCGCCGGAGGGACGAAGCTGTCGGCCGAGTCCAGGCCCATGCGCGTGGCCTCTGTTTCGTATTTCGGGCGCAAAAGCGCGGCGCCCTCGGTCGCGGCCTCCAGCGTGTCGGCCACCACGACGGCGATCGGCTGGTTGGCGTAGCGCACGCGGTCGTTCTGCAGCACGTCGAGCCGGAACATGAACGGATTGTCCTTGGCGTCCGGGTCCTGCGCCAGCTTCGGCGCGTTTTCCGATGTTATCACCTCGATCACGCCGGGATGGGCTTTCGCGGCCGCGACATCGAGCGAAACAACGCGGCCGCGGGAGATGCTGCTGACCGCCATCACCGCGTGGACCATGCCGGGCGGGTGGTTATCGGCGGCGAACCGGGCGGCGCCGGTGGCCTTCTGCACGCCCTCGCGCCGGGTCGCCGGCTGGCCGATGCTGGAGCCCATCCGGATGTGCGCCGGAGCTTGCGGGGAGTTCGTGTCAGGCATGGGTCATGGCTCCTGCAAAGGGCGAGGCCGGCAAGGCGGGCATGCGCTCGGGCGTGCCGGCGGCGGCCAAGGTGAGCGCGCGCACGACGATGCGGCGGGCGAGCTCGATCTTGAATCCGTTGTCGCCGGACGGTTTGGCATCGGCCAAGGCCGCCTCGGCGGCACGGCGGAACGCGGCCGGGTCCGCACGGGCGCCGGCCAGCGTGGCTTCCGCCGCGCGGGCGCGCCACGGCTTCAGCGCGACCCCGCCCAACGCGATCCGCGCCTCGGCGATCACGCCGCCCTCCAGGCGGAGTGCGGCGGCAGCCGAGACGACGGCGAAGGCGTAGGAGGTGCGTTCGCGGACCTTCAGGTAGCGGGCGTTGGCGGCGAAGCCGGCGGCCTCCGCCGGCAGGCGCACCGCGGTGATCAGTTCGCCGGGTTCGAGCACCGTCTCCCGCTCCGGCGTGCCGCCGGGCAGCAGGTGAAAGCCTTCGAGCGGGATTTCCCGCCGCCCCGCAGGACCTTCCACCTCGACCACAGCGTCGAGCGCGACGAGAGGAACACAGAAATCGGACGGGTGGGTGGCGATGCAGTGCTCGCTCCAGCCGAGGATGGCGTGCAGGCGGTTCTCGCCGCCGACCGCGTCGCAGCCGGCGCCGGGGTCGCGCTTGTTGCAGGCGCTGGCGGTGTCGTGGAAATACGCGCAGCGCGTCCGCTGCAGCAGGTTGCCGCCCGCGGTCGCCGCGTTGCGCAACTGGGCCGAGGCGCCGGAAAGCAGCGCCTCCGCCACCGCCGGGAAGTTTCGCGCGAAGTCCGGATCGTGGGCCAGGTCCGCGTTGCGCACCAGCGCGCCGATGCGCACGCCTCCGTCGCCCGGATGCTCGATCCGGTCGAGCCCGGGCAGCCGGCTGATATCGACCAGATGGCCGGGGCGCATGACGCCGCCCTTCATCAGGTCCAGCAGGTTGGTGCCGGCGGCGAGATACGCCGATCCGGCAACGGCGCCTGCCGCGACGGCCTCAGCCAGCGTCGCCGGCCGGGCGTATTCGAACCGGTTCATGCGGCGTCCCTCCGATCGGACGTGGCCATGGTTTGCTGCGCCTCCAGCACCGCCTCGGTGATCCCGACATAGGCGCCGCAGCGGCAAAGGTTGCCGCTCATGCCCTCACGCACCCGCTCCGGATCGCGGCCCGCGTGCCCTTCCGCAATCAGGCCGATCGCGCTCATGATCTGGCCCGGCGTGCAGAAGCCGCACTGCAGCGCGTCATGGGAGATGAAGGAGGCCTGCACCGGGTGCAGCCGGTCGCCTTGCGCCACGCCCTCGATGGTGAGGATGTCGGCACCGTCATGGCTCAGCGCCAGGCATAGGCAGGAGTTCACCCGCCGGCCATCGACCAGCACGGTGCAGGCGCCGCACTGGCCGCGGTCGCAGCCCTTCTTGGTTCCGGTAAGGTCCAGCCGCTCGCGCAGCAGGTCGAGCAGCGTGATGCGTGGATCGTCGAGTGGGATGTGGCGCGCGGCGCCGTTGATGGTGAGGGTGATTGACAGGCTCATGCGGTACTCCGATCAGAGCTGTGATGCAGCGGAATATACGGAGGCAGCCTCCGCTTTGCAAGTAGGGCGAAACTGAACTGGCATGGACGGCGTCACTCCAACCAAGCGCCCGCGAAAACCCCGCGCCGACAGCGTCCGCAACCACGACCGGGTGCTGGAGGCGGCGAGGACGGTGTTCGCCGAAGGCGGCCCGGCCGCCAGCCTGGAGGGCGTGGCGCGTCAGGCAGGGGTCGGTATCGGCACGCTATACCGGCACTTCCCCACCCGCCAGGCCCTGTTCGAGGCGGTCTACCGCCACGAGGTCGACCAGCTGGTGGAACTGGCCGAGCGGCTCGCCACCGATGATCTGCCGCCGGTTGAGGCGCTGCGCCGGTGGATGCGCGCCAACGTCGAGTTCGTGGCCACCAAGAAGGGCATGTCCGCCGCCCTCGCCGTCGCCGTGCACGCCTCGTCCGACCTCACCGCCTACTCCATCGACCGGCTCGGCCGGGCGTTGGGGACGTTGCTGGCGCGTGCGGTGAAAGCTGGGGCGATCCGCGACGACATCGGCGCCGAGGACATCCTGCGGACCGTCGTCGGCCTCTGCTACATGCACGACAAGCCCGGCTGGCAGGACAAAGTGCGCCGGCTGCTGGACGTGTTCGTCGATGGGATGCGGCGCGGCAGCAAGGCCGGGGCTCTGCCCCGGACCCCGCCAGGATAGCGTCCTGGACCGCATCCATCAGCAGAAAGCTTCTCTGCTACGGCGTCGAGGCCAACTCCGGCCAGCGTTCGGCCGCCTCGATCCGGCGCGCGATATCCATCACCACCGTATCGCCGCCGAAGGGTGCCACGATCTGCACGCCGATCGGCCTGCCGTCCGGATGCGGCGCGCCGGGAATGCTGATGCCCGGCAGGCCGGCCGCGTTCACCCAGCCGCAGAACATGCCCTGGCCGGCCGCCGTCAGCCCGGGCGGCGCCTCCTCCTCCGCCAGCCACGCGGGGGCGGCCGCGGTCGGCATCACCAGCGCGTCCCATGCCGCGTCGGGCGCGCGCCAGGCCGCCGTCACGTCGGCGCGCCAGGCGGCGAGCGCGTCCATCGCATCGACATAGGCGGTCGCCGGCAGCGCCATGCCGCGCTCCACGGCCGCGCGGATCATCGGCGTGGCATCGGCCTGCCAGCGTTCCGGGAACCGGGCGGCGACCCTCGCGGCGCCGACCGCGGTCAGCGTGCCCCAGAGGCTTCGCAGCAATCCGAGATCGAACGGGGCCTTGGCCGGCACGACCTCGCAGCCCAGGCGGCCAAGCAATCCGACGGCGGCGGCGACGCTCGCGGCCACCTCCGGCGTCGCGCCCTCATCGCCGATCGCGGTCAGCCAGCCGATGCGCGGGCGTTGCTTGATCGGCGGATCCGGCGGCAGGTGCCAGGAGGCGGGGTCGCGCGGGTCGGGGCCGGCCAGCACGCCGTACAGCAGCGCCATGTCGCGCATCGTGCGGGCGAAGGGACCAATGGCCTGGAAGTCGATCGCCATCGGCGGGAAGCCGAAGCGCCGCGCGATGCGCCCGTTCGAGGGCCGCAGCCCGACCAGCCCGGTGTAGGACGCCGGCATCCGCGTGCTGCCGCCGGCGTCGGTGCCGATGGCCAGCGGCGTGATCCCGGCCGCGACCGATGCCGCCGCCCCGCCGGACGAGCCGCCCGGCGTCAAGGCGAGGTTCCACGGGTTGCGGGTGACGCCGGAAAGCCGGCTTTCGGTGCGGCCCATCATGGCGAATTCCGGCGTCGTGGTCTTGCCGACGATGATCGCGCCGGCCGCGCGCAGCCGCTCGACGCAGAGGTCGTCCTGCGCCGCCACGTGGTCACGGAACAGCAGGCTGCCCCAGCGCGCCGGCAGCCCGGCCACGAACAGGTTGTCCTTCACCGAGATCGGGATGCCGTCGAGCTTGCCGCGCCGCGCGCCCGCCGCCTGGCGCGCCGTCGCCTCCCGCGCCGCTTGCCGCGCACCGTCGCGATCGACATGGGTGAAGGCGTTCAGCTTCGGCTCCAGGGCATCAAGCCGTTCGAGGCATCGTTCGAGCAGCGCCGCCGGCGTGACCTCACCTGCCGCGAGGACGTCCGAGAGTGCGGTCGCGTCAAGCCGCCAGGTTTCGCTCATCCCGCTCATCTCAGGCATCCTCGAAGGCGCGGGCGACAGCCATCAGATCGAGGTCGCTGCCCTGCCGGCCGACGATCGACAGCCCGACGGGGGCACCCTCGACGGTGGCGCCGGGCAGGCTGACCTGCGGCACCCCGGTCAGGCCGCCATGGCTGGTCAGGCAGCTGATCCGCTCACGCAGGAAGGCCAGCTCCGAGTTGGGCCGCCCCCTGCGCGGCGCCGGAAACGGCGTCGTCGGCAGGCACAGGATGGCGCCGCCAGTCGGTGTGACATCAGCCAGCAGATGGCGCAGCCGCGCCCGGGCCTCGGCGCGCATCAGGGCGGCGGCGCTGCGGTCGGCATCGGTGATCATCGAGCCCATCACCAGATTGCGCGCCACGCTGAAGGCGAATCGGGGATTGTACTCGTCGAGCCACGGCTCGAAGGTTTGCCACGACTCGCTGCTCTGCAGAACACGCTGCGCCCGCTGCCACACCGACAGGCCCTGCGGCGCCAGCAGCACGTCGCGTCGTTCACCAATTATCCTGGCCAAGCGCTCCAGCATCGGGGCGAGCGCCTGCTGCACCGCCTCGTCGGCGAAGCCCCAGGCGTCGGTCGCCACCAGCAGGCGGGTCGGCAACGGGCCCGGCAGCGTGCCGCCGCACAGCACCTCGCCGACGCGCGCGAAGGTCGCGGCGTCGCGCGCCAGCCAGCCGCAGGTGTCGGCGCTGGGCGATTGCACGGTGATGCCGGAAAAATCGATTCGCCCATGCGTCGGGCGTATCCCGTACAGGCCGCAGAAGCTGGCGGGGACGCGCACCGAGCCGCCGCTGTCGGTGCCGAGCGCGAAGTCGCACAGTCCGGCGGCGACGACCGAGGCCGAGCCGCTGGACGAGCCGCCCGGCACGCGGTCCGGCGCGCGCGGGTTGACCGGGGTGCCGTCATGGGCGTTCTCGCCCAGGATGCCGAGCGAGACCTCGTCGGTGACGGTCTTGCCGACCACCGACGCGCCGGCGGCGAGCAGCGTCCGCACCACCCAGGCGTGCTGCCCCGGCACCGGATGGGCGCGCGGCCAGTCCGGGTTGCCGCCCCCGGTCGGCCAGGCCGCGACGTCGATCAGGTCCTTCACCGCGAAGGACAGGCCGGACAGCGTGCCCCCGGGCGCGCCCTGGACGGTGCAGCGCGGGCCGGGCACGAAGGCGTTCAGATCGTCCATCCGATTGGCTCCGGGCTAGCTTTCGGCGAGGAAATTCAGGGTTTCGGCGTTGAACGCGGCCGGATCGACGACCGAGAAGGCATGCCCGCCCTCCGCTGTCAGCCGGAACGTCGCTTTTGGTATGCCGGCGGCCAGGACCTGCGAGCAGGTATAGGGCACCAGCACGTCGTCGCGTGAGGCGGCGACGAGGGTTGCGGCGGCGATGTCGCCAAGCCGGCCGGAGGCATCGAAGGCAAGCAGCGCGCCGATGCGCCGCATCAGGTTTTCCTCGCCCTGGAAATGCGCGATCCCCTGGGCTTCCTCGCGCGCGATCCGGTCCTCGTTGCGCGCCAGCCAAGCGGCCGGATAGAGGAAGATCGGCTGGGCGGCGGCGTAGGCCGGCGCGCCGCCGTGGCGCAGCAGCCCGATGCGGGCGGCGAAGCATCGCCGGGTGTGCGCATCGACGCGGGCCCAGGCGTTGACCAGAACGAGGCGGTCGAGGCGTGAGGGCGCGCGAAGGGCAAGCTCGATGCCGATCAGGCCGCCGAGCGCGTGGCCCATGAAGTGGCATCGCGCGATGCCGGCCGCATCCAGCATCGCGACCACGTCGCGGGCCATGTCGGCGATGGAATGGTTGTCGGGCAACGGGCCGGCATTGGCGCCGGTGCCGCGCTGGTCGTAGGTGAGGACACGGAAACGTTCTTGCAGGGCGGGAAGCTGCGGCTGCCAGAAGCCGGCGAGGCCGCCAAGCCCGGCCGACAGCACGATCGTTTCGGCGTCCGGTTGGGTGCTGCCGGTCAGTTCGTAGCGCACGCCGTCATGCTTCCCGTTTGCCGACATGGGCGATGCTCGCGATCTCGACCAGCGCGTCCGGCTTGACCAGGCCGCACTGGATGCAGAACCGGGCTGGCTTGTCGCCGGGGAAATACTCGGCATAGACCGTGTTGATGGCCGCGTAGTTGGCCCACTCGGTGACGAAGATCGAGTTGAAGGTCACGTCCGCCATGGTGCCGCCGGCGGTCTCGACGACGGATTTGATGGTCTCCAGCACGTGCCTTGTCTGGGCCGCGGCGTCGCCGGGATGGACGACGTCGTTGTTGGCGTCGAAGGCCAGGGTGCCGGAGACATAGACGATGCCGTCGGCCAGGGTGCCGGGCGAGAACGGCGCGATCGGGATGCCCGTGCCGGGCGGAACGACGATGGTCTTGGGCATTTTCTAACCTTTCAATCAGCGGCGACGGGAGCCGCCTGGGAGATCGCGCCGCAGAAATCGGCGACGTTGGAGACCCAGCCGAAGAACGTCTCGATGTTGTAGAGCGCCGCCTTCTGGATGAAGTCGGGGCCGACCGCGTGGGTCGCGTCCTCCAGCACGGCGCAGAAGTACTCGAGGTGGAACGCGTCGCGCAACGAGGACTCGACGCAGACGTTGGTGGCGACCCCGGTGAACACCAGCGTGCGGATGCCGCGCGCCCGCAGCACGCTGTCGACGTTGGTGTTGAAGAAGCCGCTGTAGCGGGTCTTCGGGATGACGATGTCGCCCGGCTGCGGCGTCAGGCCATCGACGATGGCGTAGTCCCAGGTGCCCTTGGCGAGCAGCGTGCCGGCGAGTTCCGGCCGTGCGCGCATCGTCTTCATGGCGTTCGACTTGTGCCAGTTGGGCGAGCCGGGCGTGCCGGCCTCGACATAGTCCGGGTCCCATCCGTTCTGGAAGTAGATCACCGCGACGCCGGCGCGCCGCGCGGCCTCGACGACCTTCCGCGTGGCCTCGATCGCGCTCGCGGCGCCGGCGATGTCGAAGCCGGCGATGTCGATGTAGCCGCCGGGGCTGGCATAGGCGTTCTGCATGTCGACGACGATCACCGCCGTCTCGCCGGGCTTTATACTCAGCGGCTCCGGACGGGCGGGGAGCATGACTTCGCCCGTTGCCTTTGGTGCGACATGTCCGGTGCGCACAGGATCGATACCGACAGGATCCGGCATCAGGCGACCTCCCTCGTTTCGGTGACGTGCCGCCGGCACGCCATCAGCGGCTGGATGCGTTGGCCGAATGTCTCCACGCCCTCGACGAAATCGTCGAACGTCAGCAGCACGCCCTCGGTGCCGGGCACGGCCGCCATCTCGTCCAGCATCCGCGCGATGCTGGCGTGCGAGCCGACCAGCGTGCCCATGTTGATGTTGACCGCGGACGTCGGGTCGGCCATCTGGCGGATGTTGGTGTCGGCGTCGGACTTGGTATCGACCGCGCCCTGGCGGCCAAGCCAGGCCACCGCCTCGTCATCGACGCCGGCCTTGTAGTGCTCCCATTTCGCCATCGCCGCCGCATCGGTCTCGTCGGCGATGATCATCAGCAGCACGTAGGTGGTAACGTGGCGGCCGGTTTTCGCCGTGGCGGCGAGCAGGCGCTCGGCCGCCGGCGCGAACGCGGTCGGCGTGTTCACCCCCTTGCCGAAGCAGAAGTTGTAATCGGCGTACTGCGCCGAGAACGCCATGCCGGCGCCGCTCTGGCCGGCGCAGATCACCTT
>JANXRT010000112.1 GCA_025356735.1 Acetobacteraceae bacterium
TCAGGTGATCATCGAGGACGGGATCGCGCGCCCGCCTCCGTCATTGGCCGGGCTGCTCGAAATACGCGGGCTGGGCATCGTGCGGGTCGCCCATGGCGCGACGGTTCCGGCAGGCGATCAAGGGTGGGGGCGATGGTATCGGCCAGCTCCACGAGCAGCGCCAGCCGGGTGGTGGCGACATGGGCGACCCGCACGATGCCCAGCCCGCGTATTTCGAGCAGCCCGGCCAATGACGGAGGCGGGCGCGCGATCCCGTCCTCGATGATCACCTGATCGTCCGCGACGACGGCGAAGCCGTGGTCCAGAAGGCGCAGCAACAGGTCGGACTTGCCTGATCCTGGCGGTCCGATCAGCAGCACGCCGGCATCGCCCCGGCTTCCGCAGCTTCCATGGATCTGCATGCAGCGGCAATGTGACTGGATGCGTCATGGAAAGAAAGCCCGCCGTCGCGTAATTGGTCCGCCTTGGACAGGATGGACGAAGTGATCGGGTCTCAAGAAATAGATGAAGCGGCGAAACGGGTGTTTTCCCATGTCCGGCATACTCCGGTGCTGGATTTCGACACGGCTGAAGCCGGGCTTGCCGGCGTGGTGACGCTGAAGCTCGAAATGCTGCAGCACACCGGAAGCTTCAAATGCCGTGGCGCCTTCAACCGGCTGCTCAGCCTGCCCGACATACAGGCTTGCGGCGTCATCGCGGCGTCGGGCGGCAACCATGGCGCGGCGGTGGCGTATGCCGCGCGCCGCCTCGGCATCACCGCCGAGATTTTCGTGCCCGAACCCACCCCAGCCGCCAAGATCGCCCGCATCCGCGGTTTTGGCGGGATCGTGATCGTTGGCGGCGCGACCTATGCCGAGGCGCTGGAGGCCAGCCGCGAACACCAGGCCCGAACCGGCGCCGTGGAAATCCACGCCTATGACGATGATGCGGTGATCGCCGGCCAAGGCACCGTCGCGCGGGAGTTCGAGGCACAATCGCCAAATCTCACCCATGTGCTGGTCGCGACCGGCGGCGGAGGACTGATCGGCGGCGTCGCCGCCTGGTACGCGTCCCGTGCGGCGGTGATCTCGGTCGAGCCTGAAGGCTGCCCATCGCTGCATGACGCCCTTGCCGCCGGCCGGCCGGTGGCATCCCCGGTTGGCGGCTTGGCCGCCGATAGCCTGGGCGCTCGGAAAGTTGGTGCCCGGATGTTCGCCATCGCCCGGACGCGTGTCGCCGGCGCGGTGCTGGTCAGCGACGCGGCGATCCTCGCCGCCCAGCGCCTGCTGTGGAACTGTTGCCGGCTGATCGTCGAGCCGGGCGGCGCCACCGCCCTGGCCGGGCTGCTGTCCGGCGCCTTCGTGCCGCCACAGGGTGCCCGCGTCGGCGTCGTGCTGTGCGGCGCCAACGCCGATCCCGGCCCGATAGGAACCTCGGAGGCCCCAACATGACCGATCTTGTCCGGATCGAGACCGACACGCGCGGCGTCGCCACCGTCACGCTGAACCGGCCGGAGATCGGCAACGCCTACAACCTGGAGATGCTCGAGCAGATCCTGGCCGGGCTGGCGCGGCTCGCCGCCGACCCTGCCGTGCGCTGCCTGGTGCTGCGCGGCGCCGGCCGGTATTTCCAGGTCGGCGCCGACATCCACTGGCTCAACGAGGCCGGCCGCTACCCGCCCGATCGCGCCCTCGCCGCCTCGTTGACCACGGTGCGGGCGGTCGCGGCGCTGAACGAGTTTCCAAAACCGACGATCGCCGTGGTCCACGGCGCCTGCTTCGGCGGCGGCGTCGGCATGGTGTGCTGCGCCGACGTGGCGCTGGCCGGACCGCAGGCGATGTTCGGCATCACCGAAATTCGCGTCGGCACCGCGCCGACGCCAATCTCGACCCATTTGGTGAACGCCATCGGTTTTCGACAAGCTCGCCGCTATGCGATCACCGGCGAGCGGTTCGGGCCGGGGGAGGCCTGCCGCATCGGGCTGGTGCACGAGGTGGTGGCGGCGGAGCGGATGGAGGCACGCGTTGGCGAAGTGGTTGACTCCGTGCTGCGCGGCGCCCCCGGCGCGACCGCCACCATCAAGCGCGCCCTGCAGGCCGATAACGGCCTGACCTTGTCGGAGAGCCAGATGCGTCTGATGGCGTTTGAGCACAACGCCGCGCGAAATTCCGCCGAGGGCCAAGAGGGCACCGCGTCCTACGCCGAGAAGCGACTCCCAAAATGGTATTCGCCGGCCCCTTGACGGCTCGCGCGTCAGGCTCTTGACGGCTCGCGCCGATCAGGCGATCCCACGGCGATGAATGATTTCACGGTGCTGCACTCGCCATTCTTCGGACATATCGGGTTCGAGGTGCTGGAGTGGCGCGAAGGCTTCGTCCGCATTGGGATCGAACTGCAATCCTTCCACCTCAACCGCCACGGCATCACCCATGGCGGCGTGATGCTGGCGCTGATCGACGAGTCAGGGGCCGCGGCTGGCAACTGGAGCGGCGAGCCGGGCCATATCCGCCGCTCCGTCACGGTCGATCTGAACGCCCATTTCACCGGCCGGGCCAGTGCCGGCCGGGTGACCGCCAGCGCGCGGGTGGTGAGCCAGGGTCGAAGGATATTTTTCGCCAGCAGCGAAATCCATGACGAAGGCGGCACGCTGCTGGCCTTCGGATCGAGCACGCATCGGCGTAGCAGCGAGTAGCATGGGGCCCTGCCCCAAACCCTGCCGGGGTAGCGCCCCGGGCCGCATCCGTAAGTAGGCCTTGCCTGTTCAACCACCCGCCGAAAGCATGGCCAAAGCCTCATCCGGTCCGGCCAGTATCTCGACCATGCGAACCCGGTCCGCCAGCGTGAGCGCGCCGTTGCCGCGCATCGCCCGGACCTCGGTGGCGGTGGCGTGCAGCATGCGGCCGTAGCCTTCCTGGCCGCCAAGCCGACGGCCGCAAATCTCGATCCGGCGCAGCTGCCGCGCGGTATCCTCCAGCTTCACGATCTCGGCCGAGCCGGCGTCGGGCGGCAACGACAGCATCGGCAACATCAGCTCGCCGGCCAATCCAGCCTCGAACCGCGACCGGCAAGCCGCTTCCAGCCGGCGGCGCGTGCCGGCGATGGCGCTGTGGCGTTCCCCGCCCGGAGCCGCGGCACGGTGTGCCCCGGCCTCCAACCCATCCAGCAATCCGGCGAGCCGCGTCAGCTCGGCACCGGCTTCGTTGAGGTCGACGTTGTCGAGCACGGCCGTGTTGGCGCTTTCGCGATTGATCGCGCCGAGCACGGCGTCGATCGCCTGCTCGGCGGCGGCGGTGCCGTTCAGCGCCAGGATGCGCAGCAACTCGTCGGGCCGTGGCAGCCGGCACAGCAGCAGCGCCTGCAGCATGGCCCGGCAGCCGGCGCCGTGGCGGGCGCCACGCTCGAGGATCGGCAGCACCGAAGCGGCCGGCATCGGGTCGCCGGCTGGGGCGCGCGCGACCAGTTCCTGGATGGAAGCCGCCTGGGCCAGCACCCCGGCGATGGTGGCGGTGGCGCTGTGCATCGATCGCGGCAGCCCATGCGCCGACCACTCGCCGGGGATGTCGTGGATCGCGGCGATGGCGCGGGCTGCGGCCGGCCACAGCAGGCGGCCCGCTTCCGTGATGATGGCCTGGTCGGCGGTGGTGCGGCCCAGGATCATCGCCTCGATCGTCGCCGTTAATTCGCCGAGCGCCAGGCGCATGGCCTCGGCGACCGGGGCGAGCAGGATGCGGGGGACGGTCGGACCCCCGGGAGTCCAATCCTCGGCCACCACGATCACCGGATCGAACGGCAGGAACAGCAGCCGGCCGAACTGCAGCGGCCGGTCCGGCCGAAGCTGCGCCAGCCGCGGCCGCAGTGGGGCGATCAGCCGGTCGGCGGCGCCGCGCGCTGGCAGCGCATCGACCATCGCGACCACCCGAGAAATCTGCCCGTCACGTGCGTCGGCCAGCTTCTGCCGGACGGCGAAGATGTCGGACGCCTTGGCTACTCCCGGCATTTCGGCGGCATCCATGGCCGGCGCCGTGCCAACCGCGATCATGCCGCCTGCGCCCGAAGCTGCTCGTTGCGCGCGATCTGCTCGAACACCGCGGCACCGGTGCGCCAGTCCTGGTTGAGGCTGACCGACCGTCGAAAGCGCGCCGCACTGTCGGTCTCGACCGCGGCGCCCAGCCACTCCGACGCCTCACGCGGCAGCACCGGCACCAGCATCGCCATCTCATCGAGCGCCAGGCGGCGCGCCGGCGCATTCTCGGCCGCGGCCCAGATCAGGCAGATCTGCTCCCAGCCGTCCATCAGCCAGTCGGACCGCCCGACGCGGGTGCCGATCCGCTCCGGCCCGCGGCCCCATTCCCGCAGCAATGCCGCCACGCCCCTGGCCATCAGCCGCGCATCCGCCAAGCTGGCGTGGGCGCATTCGATCGTCACGCCAGCGACGGCCGCCACCATCCCGGCCGCCTGGCCGGCATCGTCGTCATGCTGCTCCGCCCAGGCCGCGGTCTCGGCCTGCACGGCGATCAGCGCGCGCAGCAGTTTCGGCACCCGCGCCTGCTCGATCGTGGCGCCCATGCCGATGCCCATGAAGATGCCAGCCAGCTCCTCCAGCCCGGCGGCGACGGTTTCGGGCGGCCAGCCGATGCTCGGCGCGATGTCGGCGATGGTCTGCTTGGCGCGGCCCTCGAGTTCCGCGAGACGCGAACGGTCGGGCGCCAGCGAGGCCCCCCGGTTCGGCGCCACCTGCTCGACCAGGGCCATCAGCAACTGGAAGTTGGCGACCATCTGATCCTGCCGGTCGGTCTCCGATATCGCCGCGGCGGCCTCCTGCGCCTCTCGCCCAGCCAGACCCTCGGCCGCGACCTGGCGCGCCAGCCGGCGAATCAGACTTGGCGTGACGACCTTGAGCTCGGCGACCAGCTGCTGCAGCCTGGCATCGTGCACCGTTGGCCGGCACAGCTCCCGCACACCGGCCCAGGGCAGTATATAGACGCCGCGCCCGCCCGACGGGTTGGGCAGGATCACCTCCAGCCCCTCCCGCGTGTCCGGCCGCGCCCGGGCGCCGGCCAGCATCGGCGTGGTGAACGGCATGGCAACGCCGCGTTCGAGAAACGTGGAGGGCTGGTAGGTCTGGGTCAGGTTGGCCGCGGACATGAACGCCTCTCGCGTGGAGCTTCGCGCGATTCTGGGCACGTAACATGAAGGAACCGTTGCCGTAGCGCCGCAGGCAGTAGAAGCATGGGGCTCTGCCCCAAACCCCGCCGGGGTAGCGCCCCGGAGCGCATCCGTTAAGTGTGGGGGTTCAAAGGGCGACGGCCCCTTTGCGGGTTTGGGCGTAGCAGGCAAAGGTTCCGACTGCCGCCTTCAGCAGTTGGAATGCCTGCGGAGGGAGCGCCCAACCTTTCTTGCCTACGGTGTTGGCAGGTCGTCGATTGCCGGACGGCCGGTGATGTGGCGCCAGTGATGCCACAGCAATCGCGCGGCAAGCGAGCGCCACGGCCGCCAGGGC
Organism: Acetobacteraceae bacterium; assembly: GCA_025356735.1. Classification (GTDB taxonomy): domain Bacteria; phylum Pseudomonadota; class Alphaproteobacteria; order Acetobacterales; family Acetobacteraceae; genus PALSA-911. The sequence goes on from JANXRT010000112.1 coordinate 5,480, forward strand.
TCGGCCAACAGACGGAGCGCCACTGCATCAGGCCGCGTTGGCAAGCCTTTCAAGGCGCCGCAGGCGCCGGCGACGGCAATGTCGCCGGCCGGAAAGATATCTTCGCGGCCGAGCGCGAATAGCAAATAGATCTCGGCGCTCCACGGTCCCATGCCGCGCACCGAGGTGATCGCCGCGATCGCCGCTGCGTCGTCCATCGCGGCGATTCCGGCCGCGCTCAGCCGACCGTTGGCGAAGGCTTCGGCCAGGGCGCGGGCATGGAGTACTTTCGGCCGCGACAGGCCGGCGGCGCGCAGCTCGGCCTCGGGCAGCCTCAGCAGGCCCGCCGGGTCGAGCGATCCGGGCAGGGCGGAGAGACGTTGCCAGATCGCGCCGGCGGCCTGGCTGCTGATCATCTGGCCGACGATGGCCTGGAGCAGCCCGGGAAAGCCGGCGGCACGCCGCCGCCACGGCAGCGGTCCGGCAGCCGCCTCGATGCTGGCGAAATCCGGATCGAGCACGATCAGCCGGTTCAGGCCGGCGCGGGCGCTCTCCGGGGGATGAGGGAAGCCCAACCGGGAAAAGTTCAGCAGGCCGGCACGTCGCTGTCGCCGGCGCCGAGCGGCCGCTGCATCTGCACCACGTCGAGCCAGCGGCCGAACTTCAGCCCGGCATGGCGCAGCGTGCCGACGGTCTGGAAGCCCAGGCTGGCATGAACCCCAACCGAGCCCACGTTCTCGCTGTCGCCGATGACCGCGATCATGGTGCGAAAGCCGCGTCCGGTGGCGTTCTCGATCAGCCTGGCGACCAGCGCCTTGCCGACGCCCTGGCCGCGCACGTCCTCGCGGATATAGACGCTGTCCTCGGCGGCGAACCGGTAGGCGGAGCGGTCGCGGAACTGGGTGTAGTAGGCGAAGCCGAGCACCCCCGAGGCATCGGCCGCGACCAGCCAAACCCAGCCGCCATCGACGACGTGGCGGTAGCGCGCGGAAATCTCCTCGATCGAGGGCGGCTCCTCCTCAAAGGTGCCAGTACCGTGAAGCACGTGATGCGCGTAGATCGCCTGGATCTCGGCGAGGTCGGCCTCGTGAGCGTCGCGGATCTGCATGCGGCGATCTTTCCTAAAGGGTTGCATGGTTTTATGGACGTTTTGACGTCAGTAGGCATTATGGCCTGTTTATCGTTTCTTCTGTACCCCTTGGCGGCATAACCGTGCTAAGCACCGTTTTTGAAATTTGGAGGCGCGCATTTCAACCGCGTCTCTTCTCTGGGCCTTGCTACACGACAGAGGGTCATGGGCCGGGCGGCCACGGCGGAACCAGGGAAGGCGCCGCTTCCATCCGGGCCTAATCGAACAGGAGCGCATGTCAATGTACCGGACAACGCAATCATGAGCCAGAATTTCGGCCCCGTGCAGGGACAGGGCAAACCGGACCCCAAGCCGGCCTTGGGCGATGCCTCCGCAGCCATCGGCAACACCGCCGATGCCCTGGCCGGAGCCGCCAGGTCGCCGGCCGACCCGTGCGTGCAGTCGCTGCTGCAGGCCGCACGCTACTACGGCATGGAGCTGAACGCCGAGGATTACCGCCGCGTCCCGGGTGACGCCGCTGCCACGGCGGCCTCGCTTTCGGCCTTTGCGCAGGAATGCGGCCTGTGGGCGCGCGCCGTGCGTCTCGGCTGGCGTCAGCTGATCCGGCTGTACGACGGCGGCCCTGTCGTGCTGCTGTTCAAGGACGGTTCCGCCGGGCTGATGACCGGCGGCAATCCCGACCAGAAGATCGTCATGCTGAAGGACCCGCTATCGCCGGCCAGCGATCCGGCGATGCCGGTCGATGAGATGCGCCTGGCCCAGGTCTGGTCCGGCGAGGCGGTGCTGGTGCGCGCCAACCGCGGCATCGCGGAATCCGAGGCGCCGCTGTCGATGCGCTGGCTGGCCTCGCTGGTCGGGCGTGAGCGCGGCGCGCTGCGCGACATCGGCATCGCCTCGTTGACCCTGAGCTTCCTCACCATCTTCCCGCCGCTGCTGGTGATGACGGTCGTGGACAAGGTGCTGACCCATCACAGCTATTCGACGCTGGCGCTGCTATCGACCGTGCTCGGCATCGGCGTGATCTACGAGACGCTGCTCGGCCATGCCCGGCGGATGATCGTGCTGACCGTCGGCACCAGGCTCGACACCAAGCTCAACCTGCACATCTTCGCCCGCCTGCTGCGGCTGCCGCTGGACTACTTCGAGCGCCATCCGGCCGGCGAGACGATGCACAAGGTCGGCCAGATCAACAAGGTCCGCGAGTTCCTGACCGGCAAGCTGCTGACCACGTTCCTCGACCTGTTCACCTTGCTCGTGCTGCTGCCGTTCCTGTTCTACCTCGACACTACCCTAGCCTGGATGGTGGTCGCCTGCTCGGGCCTGATCGCCGTAATCATCCTGGCCTTCCTGCGGCCGCTGCGGGCAATGTTCCTCAATGTCGTGACCGCCGAGACCAACCGTGCCGCGGTGCTGGGCGAAACTATCTTCGGCATCAAGACCGTGAAATCACTGGCGATCGAGCCGCAACGCCGCGCGCTGTGGGACGAGCGCGTGGCGGACGCCGGCAAGTGGCGGATGGCGTTCGGCAGGCTCGCGAGCTGGCCGCAGACGCTGATCACCCCGATCGAGCGCTTCATGTCGATCGGCATCATCCTGCTCGGCGCCTACCTCGCGATGACCGACGCCACCGGCTATGCGGTCGGCGCGCTGTTCGCCTTCATGATGCTGTCGATGCGCGTCGCCCAGCCGCTGGTCGGCCTCGCCCGGCTGATCGAGGATTACGAGGAATTCGGCGCCGCCGTCGCCGAAGCCGGATCGGTGCTGAACCGGCCGCTCGAGATGGATGCGGCGTCGGGCGGGCTGCGGCCGAAGTTCGCCGGCGCCATCACGTTGGATGACCTGTCCTTCACCTATGGCGGCACCAAGGTGCCGGCGCTGGACCGGGTCAGCTTCTCGGTTCCGGCCGGCACCATGCTGGGCGTAGTCGGGCGCAGCGGATCGGGCAAATCGACACTGGCGCGGCTACTGCAGGGCATCAACCGCGACTATTCCGGCTTCCTCAAGATCGACGGTTCCGACCTGCGGGAAATCAACCTGCGCCACCTGCGCTCCAGCTTCGGCGTCGTGTTGCAGGACAACTTCCTGTTCCGCGGCTCGATCCGCGACAACATTATCGCCGGCCGCCCCGGGCTGACGATTGATGATGTCGTCAAGGCCGCAAGGCTGGCGGGCGCGGAAGAATTCATCGAGCGGATGCCGAATGGCTACGAGACCTATATCGAGGAGGGCTCGCCCAACCTGTCGGGCGGGCAGAAGCAGCGGCTGGCGATCGCGCGCGCGCTGATCCAGGATCCGCGCATCCTGATCCTCGACGAGGCGACCAGCGCGCTCGACCCCGAAAGCGAGGCGTTGGTCAACGCCAACCTCAACCGGATCGCGCGCGGCCGTACCATGATCCTGGTGTCGCACCGGCTGTCGTCGCTGACCGAGTGCGACCAGATCATGGTCCTCGACAAGGGCCGTCTGGTGGATATCGCTCCTCATCGCACTCTGCTCGAACGCTGCTCCATCTACCGCCAGCTCTGGGCGCAGCAGCACCGTCATCTGGATACGCAAGGTTCCCGTCATGCAGCCATCGCCCCCACGCTTGTCCAAGGCGACTAGCCGAGTTTCCGCCGGCCGCGGCTCCTCAGGGTCCGACGCGCTGATGCCGATGGTGCTTGAATTCCAGTCGCCGTCGGCGGCGATCGCCGCCATGCCGGTGCCGTGGTCGGCGCGCGGCACGGTGTGGGTGGTGAGCTCGATGTTCGCCGCCTGCGTGCTAGCGCTCGGCTTGATCCATGTCGATCGCGTGGTCTCGTCGTCGGCCCGGGTGGTGTCGAAATCTGCCAACATCGTCGTGCAGCCGCTGGAGACCGCGATCGTGCGCTCGATCGAGGTGCGCGAGGGCGAGACCGTCAAGGCCGGGCAGTTGCTGGCCCGGCTCGATCCGACCTTCGCCAACGCCGACATGGGCGGATCAGGCGCGCAGGTCGCCGGCCTGCAGGCCGAGGTTTCGCGGCTTCAGGCCGAAGCCGCCGGCCAGCCGTTCACCTATGCCGGACTCGATCCGTCGTTGGCGCTGCAGGCGGCGATCTACGCCCAGCGCCAGGCCGAGTTCAATTTCAAGCTGGAGAATTTCAGCCAGAAGATCGATGGGCTGAAATCCACCATGCTGCGGTCGGCCAACGACGCCGCCTCGTATCGGGAGCGGCTGACGGTGGCGAAAGATGTCGAGACCATGCGCAAGAGTCTGGAGCAGCTCCAGGTCGGCTCCCGCCTCAACTCGCTCGCCGCCAAGGACAGCCGGATCGAGGTCGAGCGTGGCCTGGCGACGGCGACCGAGACCGGCGAGACGGCAAGGCGCGACATGGGTGCCATGATGGCCGAGCGCGACGGCTACGTGCAGAACTGGCGCGCCCAGGTGTCGCAGACCCTGTCCGAGGAGGTCCGAAAGCTCTCGGATGCGCGCGAAACCTTCAACAAGGCGCAGCTCCGCCAGCGGCTGGTAGAGCTGCGCGCCGACCGCGATGCTAAGGTGCTGACCCTGGCGCGGGTTTCCGTGGGGTCGGTGCTGCAATCGGGCGAGCAGTTCATCACCCTCGTGCCGACGGACGCACCACTCGAGGTCGAGGCCAACATCTCCGGCCGCGACAACGGGTTCGTGCATGTCGGCGATCCAGTGTCGCTCAAGTTCGATACCTTCCCGTTCACCCAGTACGGCATGGCCCGTGGCACGGTGCGGGTGGTCAGCGCTGACAGCTTCACCAGCGCGGATGCGGCGGGCGGGCACAACACCGGCGCCGTGCCGCTGCCCGGCAACTCGACCGATCCCTACTACCGGGCGCGCATCGCCATCGACAGCGTCGATCTGCACGATGTGCCGGCCAACTTCCGCGTCAGCCCCGGCATGCCGATCACCGCCGACATCAAGGTCGGGAAGCGGACGGTGCTGGGCTATCTGCTCGGGCGCGTGCTGCCGCTGACGCAGGAAGGCATGCGCGAGCCGTGAAGCCAGCCGCGGCCGTCCTGCCATGAGCTTGCGGAGCCGGCTGCACGCCATGGTCTCGGCTCCGGCCGCGCTGCGCCGAGGCATCGAACTCGCCGCCGACAGCCAGCCCAAGCCGGCCTTCTCTCAATACGCGCGCGCCGCCAAGGCTGGAATTCCGGACGCTTTCTACCGCGTCGGACGCTGCTATCTGGAGGGCGCCGGGGTTCCGCCCAGCCGCAACGAGGGCGTGCGCTGGTTGGAGCGGGCGGCAGCGCAAAGCCATGTCGAGGCGCAGTCGTTGCTTGCCGCCCTGTACATCCACGGCCTCGGCGGCACCGAGGCGAAAGCACATCTGTTCGCCACCAACGAGACCGCCGAGCCCGATTTCGCCACCGCCGCGCGCTTCGCCCGCATGGCGGCCGAGGGCGGCTCGGCCGACGGCCAGGCGGTGCTCGCCTACATCCTCACTTCCGGCCCGGAGGATTTGCGCGATCTGGCGCAGGCGGATGCCTGGTACGAGAAGTCGGCCGCCGCCTTCTGTCCGCAGGGCGAGCTTGGCCTGGCGCTGGCGCTGGCGCGTGGCGTCACCGACGACGCGCCGGACAAGGAAGCCATCCAGGCTCGGATCGCCGACTACATGGCCCGAGCCGCCAAGGCCGAGCTTCCGACGGCGCTCTATCTGCTCGGCGTGATGACCGACCGGGGCGTCGGGCTCCCCGCCGACATCGCGCAGGCGGCACAACTCTACCGCCGCGCCGCCGAGAAGGGCCATCGCTCCGGCCAGGCGCGCTGGGGCCTGGCGCTGATGGAAGGCCGTGGCGTCGATGCCAACCCGACCGAGGGCGAGTCATGGCTGCGCCGGGCCGCACTCGCCGGCGATCCGGAGGCGGCGGCGCTGGTCGGCGACCTGTATGCCCGCGGCGGCGCGCTGCCGCCGAACTATGCCGAGGCCGCGATGTGGATGCGCCGCGCCGCCGATGCCGGCCACCGCTCGGCGGCGCGCGCGCTCGGCCTGCTCCATCTCACCGGCGCCGGCATGGCCGCCGACCCGGAGGAGGCGGCGCGCTGGTTCCGACAGTCGGCCGAGGCCGGCGACAGGCAGGCACAGGCCGACCTCGCCAACCTGGTGCTGAAGGGCGTCGGCGACACCGACGACCTACGGCGGACGCGCCAGTGGTTCGAGCAGGCGGCGGCCGGCGGCGACCTGGTGGCGGCGTTCAACTACGGCGTCTGCCTGGCCCAGGGCGTCGCGCTCGACGCCGACGCCCTGTGCCAGGCAGACGCCGTAGTTGAACGCCGCCACCAGATCGCCGGACGTCGCCGCCTGCTCGAACCACTGGCGGGTGCGCCGCAGGTCATCGGTGTCGCCGACGCCTTTCA
>JANXRT010000126.1 GCA_025356735.1 Acetobacteraceae bacterium
CCCATCACCGAGGTCGGGTTGACCGCCTTGTCGGTCGAGATCAGCACCATGGCGATGGCGCCCGCAGCGCGTGCCGCGTTGGCGACGTGGAAGGTGCCGGCGGCGTTGGTCAGCAGGCCTTCCAGGGGATTGGCCTCGACCATCGGCACGTGCTTGAGGGCGGCGGCGTGGAACACCAGCTGCGGCCGGCAAACGTCGAAGATGCCACGGATGCGGGTTTCGTCGCGGATGTCGGCGATCACCGCGCGGCGGGCGAGCAGCGGGTAGGTCTCGGCCAGTTCAAGGTCGATCTGCCACAGCGCGTATTCGCCGTTGTCGAGCAGGGTCAGGGTTTCCGGCCCGAGTGCCGCGACCTGGCGCGCCAGTTCCGAGCCGATGGTGCCGCCGGCGCCGGTGACGATCACCCGGCGGCCCTGGATCAGCCGCGCCATGCCGTCGCGGTCGAGCGGCACCTGGGCCCGGTTGAGCAGATCCTCGATGGCGACCGGCTTGAGTTCAAGGCGGTTGGCCTCGCCGCCTTGCATCGCCGGGCGCAAGGCGGTCGGGCGCGGCGCGCGGCGGACGGACAGGCCAAAGCCGTGTGCCTCGTCGATCACCCTGGCCAGGATGTCGCCGGTGAGGTCGGGCGTGGCGATCACCAGCACGGAGGGCAGCCGGTCCTCGGCGCGCAGCCGGTCGAGCACCGCGACGAGGTCATCGACCGGGCCAAGGATGGGGAAGCCCTGGATGCGCCGCCCGGTCTGGCGGGTGCCGAGCGACAGCAGGCCGGCGACGCGCAGCCCGGACCGGCGCTCCTGCGACAGGGCGCGAAGGAACAGGTCGGCATCCTCACCGGCGCCGATCAGCAGCGCCGAGCCGGTGCCCGCATTGTCCCGGCTGCCGTCGGCGAGGGCGGCGGCGCCGACGATCTGGGCACGGCGATAGGCGACGCGGGGCGCGCCCAGAAGCACCAGCAGGGCGAAGGCGTGGATGATCGGGAAGGCCGGGCTGGCAATGGAAAAGCCGGCCAGATGCAGCACCAGCGCGAACAGGGCGGCGGCGCCGACCGAGGCCGCGGCCACGCTGATGAGGTCGGAAATCCCCGCGAACCGCCAGTATTGCAGCGACAGCCGGAACGGCAATCCGGCGACCAGCAGGGAAACCGCGCCGACCGGCAGCAGCCACGGCGGCTGCAGCAGGTTCCCGCCCGGTTCGGCGATCCAGCGCGCCATCGGCACGGCGACGGCCGCCAGCACGCCATCCAGCGCGACGTTGACGGCGATCCGCAGCAGGGGGCGAGAGGCTGGCATTGCGGAACCCGTCATAGACCAGTAGGGGCCTGCGTCACACCCCGGCTTGTTCCTGCCCTACGTGGCGCCCATCAGGGTTTCGCATGACGCTTGAGGCTCTTTCCCGTCATCTGGCGTTTGCCGCCGTGATGGCGCTGCTGTCCGCCGGCGTGGTCCGGACGATGATCCGCGTTGCGGTGCTGGACCATCCGGACCCGCGCAAGTCGCATGACCAGCCGACTCCCAAGGGCGGCGGTGTCGGCATCGTGGTGGCGTTCCTGGTCGGCGTCGCGATCCTCTACGCCGCGGCACAGTTTTCCCGGCTGGCCGATCCCTACTTTCGCGGGTTGATCGCGGCGGCGGCGGCGATCGCCCTGGTCGCGTTCCTCGACGACCTGTGGGACTGGCCGTTCGTGGTGAAGCTCGGCGCGCAGGTGCTGGCGGCGCTGGCGGCGGTCGGCACCGGGCTGTATGTCCAGGTCTATCGGATACCCTATCTCGGCGCCGTCGATATCGGCTGGCTCGGCGTGCCCGCGACCCTGGTCTGGCTGCTGTTCGCGACCAACGCGATGAACTTCATCGACGGGTTGAACGGCCTCGCCGGCGGCGTGGCGCTGATCGCCGCATTGTTTCTGTGCGCCATCGCCGCCGGCCAGGGCGGCTGGTTCATCTATTTCGCCGCGTTGCTGCTGGCCGCCGGGCTGGCCGGTTTCCTGCCGTTCAACTTTCCACGCGCGAGGATTTTCATGGGCGATGTCGGGAGCCAGTTCTGCGGCTTCGTGCTGGCCGTGCTGGCGGTCGCCGCCAGCCGGTTCGACACCGTCGAGCTGTCGTTCCTGATCGTGCCGATGCTGCTGTCGGGCGTGCTGTTCGACGTCGCCTTCACCCTGGTGCGGCGCGCGCTGGCCGGCGAGACGCTCACCGCCGCGCATCGCGGCCATCTGTATCAGCTGGCGCAGCGCTCCGGCATGCCGGCATTCTGGGTGACGATCGTGCATTGGGGGTTCGCGCTTGGCGGCGGCGTCGTTTGCCTCGGCTTCATCGCGACCTCTGGTCAATGGAAGCCGATTATCCCGCTGCTGCTGCTGGCGCCACAGCTGGGCTGGACCGTTTGGGTGCTGAAACGCGCGAGCCGCGCCGGTCTGCTGGTTCCCTCCGCCCGCGACTCGGGCCTATCGTGGCAGGCGGGGAAAGTGCCCTGACAGAAACCAAGTGAAAACTTCATGAGCAGCGCCGCCCTGGCTGTCGCGTCGAAGGAAGCCACGGCCCGCGCCGCGTTGCGGAAAAGCAACTACGCGCGCCGCTATTGGCCGTTCGTGCTGCCGGCGGCGGTGATCGTCGCCGCGGTGATCCTGTTCCCGTGGGCCTTCACCCTGTTCATGTCGGTGCACGAATGGAAGGTTGGGGGCGAAACCCCCTTTGTCGGCCTCGCCAACTATCTTCATCTCGTCGAGGACGAACGGTTCCGCGGCGCGGTGTGGCGCACGCTGTACTTCACCGCGTTCTCGACGTTGGCGCCACTGCTGCTGGGGGTGCTGGCGGCGGTCTGCTTCCAGGCCAACTTCTTCTTCCGCGGCGTCGCCCGCACCCTGTTCATCCTGCCGATGATGGCAACCCCCGTGGCGGTGGCGCTGGTCTGGACGATGATGTTCCACCCGCAGCTCGGCGTGCTCAACTACCTGCTGACCAGCATCGGCCTGCCGCCGAGCGCCTGGGTCTATGACGCCGCCACCGTGATCCCGACCCTGGTCATGGTCGAGACCTGGCAGTGGACGCCCCTGGTCATGCTGATCGTTCTCGGCGGCCTCGCCAGCCTGCCGAAAGACCCGTACGAGGCCGCGATCCTGGACGGCGCCAACGGCTGGCAGATGTTCCGCCACATCACACTTCCCCTCGTCTGGCCGTTCATCATCGTCGCCGCGATGCTGCGGCTGGTCGATGCGCTGAAAACCTTCGACTCGATCTATGTGATTACCCTTGGCGGCCCGGGAACGGCCAGCGAGACGATCAACATCCTGCTCTATCAGACCGCGTTCGCCTATTACGACCTCGGCTACGGCTCGGCCATGGTGGTGGTGTTCTTCGTCCTCATCCTGCTGATCTCGATGCTGCTGCTGAAGCTGCGTCGAACCCCATGATCCGGCCGGACCCATCCTCAGACGGCCAGGCGATGCCGGTCTGGCCGCTGCTGGCGATGCTGGCGGTGCAGACGTTGGCCACCATGGCGGTGTTCGCGCTGCCCGCCGCGGCACCCGAGGTGGTGCGCGACCTCGGCGTCGATCGCGGCCTGATCGGGCTGTTCGTCTCGATGATCTACGGCGTCTCCATCATCTCGGCGGTGTTCTCGCCGGGCTTCGTGCATCGATATGGCGCGGTCCGGGTCAGCCAGGTGGTGCTGCTCGCCGCCGCCGCGATGCTGGCGATCACCGCGACCGGAACGCTGCTTTCGCTGGGCCTTGGCGCGCTGGCGATCGGCGTCGGCTACGGCGCCACGGCGCCGGCCGCCACCCATCTGCTGGTGCCGCAAACCCCGAAGCGGGTGTTCAACTTCGTCATGTCGATCCGCCAGATCGGCGTTCCCCTCGGCGGCGTGCTCGGCGCGCTGATCGTGCCGCCGCTGACCTTGGCCCATGGCTGGAGGTTCGCGATGGCGGCCCAGGTGCTACCGGCATTGATCCTGGCCGGGCTGCTGCAGTTCCCGCGGCGGCGCTGGGATGCCGGGCGGAACCCCGAGCACCGCATCCTCGGCCGCGCGCTGTTCGGCCCGGTCACGCTGTTGAGGCAGAGCCGGGAAATCAAGAAGCTTTCGCTGGCGAGCTTTGTCTATTCCGGTGTCCAGCTCTGCTTCATCGCCTTCATGACGGTCCACCTGACCACCGATGCCGGCTTCGACCTGCTCGCCGCCGGCCGCGCGCTGGCCGCCTACCAGATTGCCGGGGCGGTCAGCCGGCCGATCTGGGGCTGGCTCGCCGACCGCTATTTCTCGCCCGCCCGGGTGCTGGCGCTGCATGGACTGGTGATGGCCGCCGCCAGCCTCGCCACCGGGCTGTTCGGCCCCACCTGGCCGATCGCGGCGATCCTGGCGGTCTGCATCGTCGCCGGCGCCACCGCCAGCGGCTTCACCGGGCTCGCCTTTGCCGAATACGCACGGCTAGGCGGCGCCCGACGAACCGAGGCGACCGGGCTTGGAGCGGCCGCGATGTTCACCGGCGTGATGATGCTGCCGTTGAGCATGGGCGCCACGTTGACCGCGACCGGCAGCCCGTTGCTGTGCTACTCCGCCCTGGCGGTGTTTTCCGTGGCGGCGGCATGGGTGATCGGCGCCCGGCCAGCCGCCCTGCCGATCGCCGCCCGCTGAACTCGCCAGGAAGCCGATGCCGCCGCGCCGCCCCCGTTTGACCGAAAACGACCGCGCCGAATGGGCCAGCTACGCACGTACCCTGACCGCGCTGCCCGGCCGCAGCCTGCCGGACCTGCCCTTGCCGCCCCCGGCCATGGTCACCGCAACCCCGGCGCAACCGCCGCCTCGCGCCTTGGCGCGCCGCGCATCCCTGGGCGGGCTGGTGATCAACGTGCAGCCGTCCGGCGTTGACAACGCGACCTGGCACCGCTTCCGCACCGGCAAGATCACCGCGTCGCGCACCCTCGACCTGCACGGCCGCACCGCCCAGCGCGCCTATCATTCCCTGAGCAGCCTGCTGCAGCAGGCCCACGCCGACCAGTTCCGCTGCATCGAGGTCATCACCGGCCGCGGCACCGGAGAGGCCGGCGGCGTGCTGCGGCGCGAGCTGCCGCTGTGGCTCAACCTGCCCGACCTGCGGCCTCTGGTGCTGGCCGCGGCCTACCCGCATGCAGCCAATACCGGGTCGGTGCGTATCCTGCTGCGCCGCAGGCGTTAAGAAAGCATGGGGCTCTGCCCCAAACCCCGCCAAAGGGCCGCCGCCCTCTGGACACCCCCTACTTTCGGATGCGCTCCGGGGCGCCACTCCGGCGGGGTTTGGGGCAGAGCCCCACGCTTTCTGCCTACGGCGTCAGAAACCCCTCGATCGCTTCGGCGACCAGTTTTGGGGTCTGCACCGCCATGTAGTGCGCGGTGTCGAGCGTGCGGTATTCGGCGTTCGGCATCATCCGCGCCATGGGTTCGACCATCGCGGGGGGCCGCACGGCGTCATGGATGCCGGCCAGCACCAGGGTTCGCGCGGTGATTGTCGGCAGCTTGGCGGTCACGTCGGAGTAGGCCAGCATGCGGTTGATGGCGGCGTAGCTGTGCGGATCGTTGCCCAGCCAACGCGCGCGAAAGCGGTGGTAGGCCTTGGCATCATGCCGGACGGCGGCCGGGTAGGCGGCGGCGAAGGTTGCCTCGATCTGAGTGCGGGGGCCGTGGCGCTCCATTTCTTCGGATCGCGTCAGGCTGGCGGCCAAGCGGTCCGGCGTGATGCCGGTGGCCGGCGCCATGGCGACCACGGCGGCGACGCGGCCCGGAAAGTTTGCGGCGAAGTTAAGCGCGATGCCGGCGCCGACCGCGACCCCGGCCAGCGATATGCGGCCGGCGATGTTCAGCGCGTCGAGTAATGCGGCGAGGTCATCGGCCATGATGTCGAAGGTTACCGGTTCGCGAATTTTCTCCGACTGGCCGGCGCCGCGGGTGTCGTAGCGCAGAACCTGGCGGGTGCGGCCGACAACAGGCAAGACATCGTCCCAGCTTTCGAGCGAGCCGCCCATTTCGTGCACCAACACGAGCGTGTCTTTGCCGGCGCCGGTCAGGTCGTAGCGCAGCGCGACATTGTTGACCTCGATCCAATCCATCAGCCGGGGACCTCGATCGGCGGTGCCACGAGCGGCTGGCAGTCGGGTGCGAAGGCGATCGGTGCGCCGGTGCGGGCCTGCAGCGCGTCACGCTCCATGCCGTCGAGGATTTCATGCACGACGAACCCCGATGCGCCGACCGACAGCACGGCGATGTCGGTGTAGATGCGATCGACGCAGGAAACCGCGGTCAGCGGCAGGGTGCATCGGCGCAGCAGCCTGGCACCTCCTCCGCGGGTGTTGTGCTCCATGATGACCCAGACCGAGCGCGCGCAGGCGGCGAGGTCCATGGCGCCGCCGACCAGCGGCCCCTTGTCCGGCACCCGACTGTCCCAGTTGGCCATGTCGCCGTTTTCGGCGACCTCGAAGCAGCCGAGGATGGTGACGTCGATGTGGCCGCCGCGGATCATCGCGAAGCTGTCGGCCGAGTTGACGATCGAGGCGCCGGCACGAAGCGTCACCCGCCGGCTGCCGGCATCGACCAGGTCTGGGTCGGCGCTGTCGGCGGCGGCTTCCGGCCCGGCGCCGATGATGCCGTTCTCCGACTGGATGAACACGTCGCGCCCGGCCGGCAGGTAGTCCGACGCCAGCACCGGGATACCGAGCCCGAGATTGACCAGCATGCCGTCCTGGATGTCTTGCGCGGCACGCCAGGCCATCTGGAACCGGTTGAGCGGCTTCAAATTCGACATTTAATCCACCACCAGAAAGCGATCGACATAGACGCCGGGCAGCTGGACTTCCGGCTGCGCGATCGGCGTGTCCTCGGCGACGCGCACCTCGGCCACCGCCAGCTTCGCCGCGGTGGCCATGCTCGGACCAAAATTCTGCTGGGTGAACCGGAAGGTCAGGTTGCCGTAGCGGTCCGCCCGATCGGCGCGGATTAGCGCCAGGTCACCGGTGATCGCCTCCTCCAGCACGTGCTCGCGGCCGTTGTAGGTGCGGGTTTCGCGGCCTTTTGTGAGGTCGGTGCCGAAGCCGACCGGCGTGTAGAAGGCCGGGATGCCGGCGCCGCCGGCGCGGATCTTCTCCGCGAGGGTGCCCTGCGGCAGGCATTCGAGCTCGATGCGGCCCTGCTTGAACAGCTGCTCGAACACCGAGAGTTCCTTGCCGCGGCCGCGCGCCGCCGAGCAGACAACCTTGCGCACCATGCCGCGCTCGATCAGCAGGTGAGTTTGCGACAGCGGGTGCGTCGCTGAATTGACCACCAGCGTGAGATCGCGGAGCGGCATCTCGGCAAGTGCGCGGACCAGCACGTTGGCAAAGCCGGCGCCGCCGAAGCCCGACAACAGCACGACGGCGCCATCGGCCACGCCTCCGAGCGCCTCGGCGGCCGACGCCACCCGCTTGTCGATCGCCATTTTCTCTCCGTTGGCTGCCTGGCAAAGTAGTAGAGGGCGTGCCGTGAGGGTCAAGCCGGGTTTGCGGGCTCCGGCTGGCGTGCGAGTGTTTTGCGAACGGAGGCATCAACAATGATGACACTGCACTGGTCGCCACGCTCGCCCTACGTTCGCAAGGTGATGATCGCGGCGGCCGAGCTTGGCCTGTCCGGCCGGATACGCACGGTGCGGACCCTGGTCGGCGGCACGGTGCCGCATCTGGAACTGATGCGGCAGAATCCGTTGGGGAAAATTCCGACGCTTGTTCTGGAGGATGGCGGCATTCTCTACGACAGCTTTGTCATCCTGGAATATCTGGATGCCTTGAATGATGAAAAGAGGCTGTTTCCCATGGGCCCGGAGCGGCTGGTTGCGTTGCGGCGGCACGCCTTGGGCCAAGGCCTGATCGACATCGGGTTGCTCTGGCTGGGCGAGCGGTCGCGACCGGCGGCACACCAATCGCAACCCCATATCGAGCTTTGGCGCCAGAAACTGCAAGCCGTCGCACAGGCGCTGGAGGCAGAGGCCGATGAGCTGGCTGAAAGCGCGTTCTCGGTCGGCCACATCGCGATCGGCGTGGCGCTCGGCTACTTCGATTTCCGTTTTCCCGCCGAGGATTGGCGCGATGCACATCCACGGCTTACCGCATGGCAC